>NZ_JAIUGW010000020.1:0-104194 GCF_020164795.1 Mesorhizobium sp. ES1-3 | reverse complement strand
ATCGCCACCCCGCAGATGTCCTCACTGTCAGAAGCTGACCGCACACGCCCTCAAACCTAAACTGCCAAAGTAGTGCTTATCTCCCGAATCAAAGGAGGCAGCCTGGCTCAGGTTCTCCATGGGAGCGGCACGACGACAGAGGCGGTCCGTCGAGCGATACAACATAGTCAAGAGAGCTTGAGGGCGCTGGCCAAGCGCTACGCATACAACTTCGCCCGGAGGCTCAAAACCCTCAAGGGCCTCACGCCTATGAATTCATCTGCAGGGCGTGGACTACATGACCCGAACGTTTCGGATTCAATCCGCTCCAGCAAATGCCGGGACTGAACATCCAGGGTACTCCGCGTCATTTCCATTCGGATCCGACAGGCTCAACGTCATCCGTGGTTGCGTCAAAGCGCGATATCCCATGTACCTTACAGGGTCGACGGTCTCACTTCGTCATCTGACAGAAAAAGCCCCCGCGACTGTTTCCAGCCGCGGGGGCGTCGGGACAACTCCCCGGGAAACCTGTGGTCAGATGTTGGCAAGCAATTCGTTGACGCGGCTTTCCATGTCCGCAAGCGCGGCGTCGACGTCTTTCTGGCCGGTGATTGCAGCGCTCATCTCTTCGCCGACAATGTCCTGGATCGCAAACTGACGCTGCACCGCTGACGGCAACGGCCTGCCGAGATCGGAGATGGCGGCAATCGTGTTGCGATGCGGCAGTGCCTTGAAGGCGTCCGAGGTGATGATGGCCTTGTATGCTGGCAGGTGCCCGGTGCGCGACCATTCGAAGTCGTTGTCGGCGAAGAACTTCAGGAACTTGCCGATGGCCGCGGTCTGTTCAGGCGTGCGGTCCTTCTGCGAGACTGCCCAGGTGTGGCCATCGGCATATTGCGCATGGGCGCCGCCAAACAGCTGCGGGTACGGGTAGACCGCGTAGCCGCCCTTGTTGAGCGCCGTGCCCTTGGTTTCGGACTGGGCATTGTTGTCGCCGACGACCCACGTGCCGTTGAGCTGAACGCCACCGTCACCGGCAAGGAAGGCGTTGATAGCGCCGCCGTAGTCGAGGTCCTTGGTAGTGTAGCCCTTGTCGAAGATCGCCTTGTACATCTCTACGACCTTCTTGGCTTCCGGCGTATTGAGCTTCACATGCTTCGGATCGGCAAAAAAGTCGGAATCCTGCTGGAAGAGATAGGTGTAGAGATTGCGCGTGTAGAGTGCCGTCTCATTGGCCAGGTTTTGAACGAAGTAGGGCTTGCCGGTTTTCTGTTTGAACTGTTCGGCCTGGGCGAGCAGTTCCTCAGGCGATGTCGGAAGCATCGGAGTGCCGTCGGCATTGACGAGACCAGCCTGTTTGAAGAGATCCATATTGATGTGATAGAGCATCGTCCAGCTGTCGATCGGCAAGCCGTAGATCTTGCCGTCTTTGGTGGCGCCGTTGCGCGCTGCGTCCGTGAAGGCTTCAGGTGTGACGCCGATGGACTTCAAGAGATCGTCGAGCGGCATCAACAGGCCCTTGGACTGATAGTCCGACAGCGCGGATTCGTGGATCGTGACGATGTCTGGAGCATCGCCCGAAGCGAATTGTGCGGTCAGCTGGTCATAGCCCGGCCATTCCACGGTGGTGACGTTGATGTGCACGTCGGGATTGTCGGCGTTGAACTTGTTGATCAGCGACGTGATGATGCCGCATTCGCCAACAGCCTTGCCGACATCGGTGTTTGTGCCGAAATTGGCATCGCAGGCACCGAAGAAGCGCTGCACGGTCAGTTCCGTCGCTGCAAGGCTCGGGCTGGCGAGCAGCATTACGCCCGCGGAGACCGCGGCAAACAGTATTTTCTGCATTTTCATATCAGTTCCTCCTACTGAGTTTCCGCCTCTCCACCCTGGATTGGCTTCATGCTTTCCGTCGCCGCAGCGCACTCCCCTGCCGTCGGGCAATTTCGTTATCGGACCGCGGCGCCTGAGACGGCCGTAACGATGTATTTCTGGAAAAAGAGGTAGACGATGAGGATCGGCGCGCCAGCGAACACCGCCTGCGCCATCAGGAAGCCGATACCTTCAGACTGGGCGAAATTGGTCTGTGTCGAAGCCATGCCGACGGTCAGCGTGTACATGTCCTTCTTGGTTGCCGAGATCAGCGGCCACAAATAGTCGTTCCATGCGCCAAGGAAGGTGAAGATGCCGAGGGTTGCCTGTGCAGGCACCGTGAGTGGCAAAAGCACCTTCCAGAAAATCCTGAACCGGCTGGCATTGTCCAACATGGCGGCTTCGTCCAGCTCCTTCGGGATGGCCTTGAAATATTGGGTCATCAGGAAGACGCCGAACGAAGCCGACAGGCCGGGGAGAATGAGCCCGTGATAGGTGTTGTGGAACTTCAGTATGCTGAAGATCTGATGGCGGGCGACAAGCACGGCCTGTTCCGGAACCGCCAGACCGAAGAGCACGATCACGAACAGGATGTTTCGGCCGGGGAAGTTCAGCCGTGCAAAACCATAGCCGGCGAGCGATGACAAAACCAGCGTGCCGAGTGTCAATCCGCCCGAGACGATGATGCTGTTGCCCACCCAGAGGAATACCGACGAGGTACCAATGGTGTTGAGGTAGTTCTTGAGGGTGTAGGGCGCGTGAAACACCGAATTCGGATCGGCCATCAGCTCGGCATTTTCCTTGAGCGACAGGCCGATGACCCACAGAACCGGGGCGATCATGACGATCGAAAGCAGGATGACGAGGGCCAACAACACGCGGTCGCCAAATGCCCGTCCCTTGATGGAGGCTGGAGCACTCATGCCTGGTGTGCCTTGTTGCGTGTGATGAGGTACTGGGCCATGGCTGCGATCAGGATGAGGATGAACAGGATTTCCGATGCCGCGGCACCCATGCCCAGGTCCCAGCGGCGGAATGCGGTGTCATAGATGTAGAGCACGATCGGCTTGGTCAGGTTGTTGGGACCGCCGCGCGTCATCAGCCAGGCCTGGCCGAACAGCTGGAATTGCAGCACTATCTGGATGATGATCACCAGGACGAAAGTGCGTTTGATCGACGGCAGCGTGATCGAGCGTAAGGTCTGCCAGCGATTGGCATTGTCGAGGGCCGCCGCTTCGTAGATATCCTGCGGTATCTGCTGCAAAGCCGAGAGAAAGAGCATCATCGGCAGACCGATGCACCACCAGACGGTGGCAACGGCGATACCGATCATCGCAAGGCTTGGATCGGAAATGAAAGCTGGGGCGGTGGCACCAAACCATCCGTAGATCGTCGACAGCAGGCCGACATTCGGAATGAACACGATGCGCCAGATCAGTGTGACGATGGTGACCGACAGCACCGAGGAGGAAAAGAACAGGGTCCGCAGCACAGCGGCAGTGCGCGTGCGGCGGTTGAGGCAAAGCGCGAGGAAAAGGCCGATCAGCGCCAGCGTCGGCACCGTCAGGAGCACGAAGTAGAAGGTGTTCCAGACCGATTGCAGGAACACCTTGTCGTGAAACAGCCTGATATAGTTGCCAAGACCGACAAAATTTCCGGACGAGAAAGTGTCGGCCTTGTGGAAGCTCAGCCACATCCCCCAGAGGAGCGGGAAGATGAGCAGCGTCGTGAAGAAGAACAGGAATGGCGCGACGAAAATGAAATTTCGCCATTGCGGCGCGTAGATATCGACGCTCGGGGCCCTGACGCTGGCAGCCGGCGTTGCGGTCCGCGGCATCGTCCACCCATCGGCCACGTCAGGCCTCCCTCGTGTGCCAGGCGCGCCCTGTCTCATTGAACAGATGCGATTTCTGGCCATCGAAGGCTAGCCCGACCTTGTGGCCGACAGCGACACGACTGTTGCCGACATCGGAGCCGACGATCTGCTGGCCATCGCCCAGCCGTGCGTAGATCAAGGTGCGTTCGCCGAGCCGCTCGAGCACATCGACCACCCCGTCGGTATTGCCCTGCCCTGCAGGAACGATGCGGACATCTTCCGAACGGATGCCGAAGCTGTGCTTGCGATCGGTCAACTGGCTGGACGCGATCTCGGTCTGAACCGACGTCCCGTCCGCCAACCTGACTGAGGCGTTCGCACCCGATCTGTCGAGCGTCGCCTCGACAAAATTCATCGCCGGCGCGCCGACGAAGCCTGCAACGAATTTGGTCGCGGGGCGCTCGTAGATCTCCATGGGAGAGCCGATTTGCTCGATCCTGCGATTGTTCATGACGACGATGCGGTCGGCGAGCGTCATCGCCTCGACCTGGTCGTGGGTGACGAAGATCATTGTCGATTGCAAGCGCTGGTGAAGCTGGGCAAGTTCGATGCGTGTGCGGGTCCGCAAAGCCGCATCGAGATTGGAGAGCGGCTCGTCGAACAGGAACGCCTTCGGCTCCTTTACGATCGCACGGCCGATGGCGACGCGCTGGCGCTGGCCGCCCGAGAGCTGACCCGGTTTGCGCTCGAGCAAGTGCGCCATTTCGAGGATGCGGGTGGCTTCGTTGATCCGCGCGTCAATGACTTCGCGCGACATGCCGATATTCTCAAGCCCGAAGGCCATGTTGTCGCGCACGCTCATATGCGGATAAAGCGCATAGGACTGGAACACCATGGCAATACCGCGCTTGCCCGGCGGCAGATGATCGATACGCTCGTTGTTGATGGCGATCTCGCCGCCATCAACAGTTTCGAGGCCTGCGATCATTCGCAGAAGCGTCGATTTCCCGCATCCGGACGGCCCGAGAAACACGATGAATTCGCGTGCCTTGATGGAGAGCGACAGATCCTCCAGCACCGTCATGGCACCGAAATGCTTGCTCACATTCCTGATTTCGATCTCGGCCGTCACGTCGACGCTCCTCCTCAGCGCATGCACTTTTCGATGGTTCGCCCGAGGTCAGAGTTTCAGGCGGATCATCTGGTAGGAATAGGCCGGCAGCGATAGGCTCAGACTGCCGCCAGCCACTGAGGCGCCCTCCCCCTTCCTGGGGCCGACGTTGCCGGGATTCCCGGCCGAATTGACGGCTTTCAAATCCACGTGCGTTATCACCTGGTGATCAACGATGTCTGCCGCGCCGAAACCGGTGATGTCGATCACGGTTTCGATCGCCTCGCTCGAATGCCGGTTGACGGCGAAGAAGGTGACATGGCCGGTTTTGGTGTCATGCACGCCGGCCACGTCGACGCAGGAAACCTCGCCCGCGACGGTGGACTTGTAGGTCGGGCTGTCCAGCTTGAGATCCAGCGCATTGCCACGTCCGTAGATCGAGGCATAGAGATAGGGATAGAATATCGTCTGGCGCCATGCTGGGCCATCCGGAACGGTCATGATCGGCGCGATCACGTTCACCAGCTGCGCCAGGCAGGCGATCTTGACCACATTGGAACGACGGATGAAGGTGTTGAGGATCAGGCCGACCTGCAGCACGTCCTCGAAATTGTAGATGTCTTCGAGTAATGGTGGAGCGAAGGGCCAACCGTCATTGCCGCTGAGGATCTTCTTGTCTTGCTCTTTGGAATGGTACCAGACGTTCCATTCGTCGAACGAGATGTAGACCTGCTTGCTGGAGCGCTTCTTGGCCTTGATATAGTCGATGACACCGGCGACCGAGACGATGTAGGCGTCGAGCTTCTCGCTCATCGCGAGATAATTCGGTGCGTCATTGGCTTCGTTGTCGAAATACATGTGCAGCGAGATGTAGTCGACCTCGTTGTAGGTATGGTCGAGGACGGTGGCCTCCCATTCGGGATAGGTTGGCATCTTGGCATTCGAAGAGCCGCAGACCACCAGTTCGAGCGACTTGGAAAAAGCGCGCATGGCCTTGGCGGTCTCATGGGCTAGACGGCCATACTCATCGGCGGTCTTGTGGCCGATCTGCCAGGGGCCGTCCATTTCGTTGCCGAGGCACCACAGCTTGACGTCGAAGGGCTCCTTGCGGCCGTTGGCGATACGCTTGTCGCTCCACTCACTTCCGCCTGGATGATTGGTGTATTCAAGAAAATTGCGGGCTTCATCGAGGCCACGCGAGCCGAGATTGACGGCAAGCATCATCTCGGTGTTGGCGGACGCGCACCAGTTCGCAAATTCATGCAGGCCGACTTCGTTGCTTTCCGACGTGTGCCAGGCGAGGTCGAGGCGCACCGGGCGTTCTTCCTTGGGGCCGACACCGTCCTCCCAATTGTAAGCGGACACGAAATTGCCGCCGGGATAGCGGACGATCGGAACGTTGAGTTCCCTGACAAGATCGATGACGTCTTGACGCATGCCATTGGTATCTGCCGTTGGATGGCCGGGCTCATAGATGCCGGTGTAGACCGCCCGCCCCAGATGCTCGATAAAGGATCCGTAGAGCCTCGGATCGATTTCCGAGACAACATAGTGCGGATGCGCCGTAATGGCTGCCTTCATGCATTCCTCCCTCAATATCACAAATGATGATTTACATCACCTTATCCGATATCAAAGGGAAGCAGGACCCATTCGTCAAGCGAAAAACCACCAAAAGTCTGACAATTGACTGACAATCTCGGTCGTAAATGGAATCAATATATTGAAATCACTGCGCTATTTTTGAGACCCGATTTGATGATATCAACCGGTTTTGATCCTGAGCAGGATGTCCTGATCGTAATTTCCAAATCCCTTGCCGAAAATATTGATGCCGCCGGGACGCTTGGCATCGTCCTTGACGCCAATACGGACCCGGATTGAATGATGACCCTTGAGGTCGAGGACGGCAAGGCTGGTTTCTGAAATCCTGACACCGTCGACATAGGTGCCGTCGGTGGAAATTCGCCAGTTCTTCAGCTTGCCATATTGCGAGCCCTTGAGCTTCCACCAAGAGGGCGTGAAGACGCCGCGCTTGTCGCCGAAATCGCCAGGTGACGTCCACGTTCCGACATCTACGCCATTGATCGTCAGCGTAATGTCGGAGGGCCAGTCGGCGCTGGTGCCAGGCACTTCCGAGGACAGTTCCGTCACCAGTTCGAGTTCGGTAATCTCGGCATTGGCGAGCTTGGCATTGTTGGGAAACTGGTATTCGACAAAGCCGCGCGTGAACCACAACAGACCAGCCTTCATACGGTCTGGGTCGAGGAAAGTGTTGGGCACATCGAGGAGACCAATAATCCCATCCGCCGAGCAGAGACCGCAGGGCGCGGTGACCTCGAATCCAGTGTATAGCCCAATCGGCATCGACACTTCGATCGCGTCGTTCTTGAGCGAACGATACTCGCTCTTGAAGACCACTAGCACTTCCTCAGCGGTCGGATAGCAGATCTTTTGGCTGCCCTTCTTCGCCTTCTGGTTCTCGGTGCGGATCAGGCCAGCATCCTCGAGCACCTGTATATTGGTCGAGACCGTCGACTGCGGCAGCGACAGCAGGGCGGCGATGTCATTGACATTCATCGGCCCTTTCTCATGCAGCAGTTTCAGCATCGAGATGCGCGCCGAAGAGGCCAGCCCCTTGAGGACGGCCATGCCTTCCTCAGGTTCGATCACCAGAAAATTGCGACTCATCGATTGGCCAGTCTAAATGAAATCCATATCCGAAATTGTCGTGTATATCTTGGAATCTGATTTAATCAATGCGCTGACCGACTCCAAGTCACTTTAATTGATCGCAACCGCGCAGTGTTGGGCGCGCGGGCCACGCCGGAGGATCAGGTTCGGCACGGGCACTTCGGACGCCGTCAAAGCTCGGCTCGTCGGAGATCGCAAGTTCATCGTCGGGCGATGCTCTCTCAGCCCGAACCTCGGCAAGTCCCCGCTTTATTTAAGGTTGATTGCGACGTTGCGCAGGAGCGCAACGGATTTTCGCATACCTTCCATCGGGGTCAGCATCACGTCCTCGTGCTCGATGGACAAGACATCGTCGTAGCCAACCTGCTTGAGCGCGGTACAGAACTGCCGCCACCAGGTCTCACCGTGACCGTATCCGAGCGTGATGTAATTCCAGGCTCGTTCGGCATAGAGGTTCGGTGGGCGCGAATCGAGCGTGCCGTCGATGGCCGCGGTGATTGGCTCAATCCGGGTATCCTTGGCGTGGACATAGTAGATGGCCGAGCCGAGCGTGCGAATGGCGGCAATCGGGTCCGCCCCCATCCACAGCGGATGACTAGGGTCATAGTTGGCGCCAACCGTTTCTCCGACAGCGTCCCGGAGCTTGAACAATGTCTGGACATTGTACACGGCCTGATGGCCATGCAGTTCCAGGCATAGTTTATGAATGCCGAGGTTGTTTGAAAACGCCACGAGGTCGCGCCAGTAGGGAATTATCCGCTCTTCCCACTGATAGCGCTGGATCTTGAGGCATTCCGGCGGCCAATCGGTGATGATCCAGTTCGGGTTTGCATCACCTGGTCCGCCCGGCAGGCCCGACATCATGACTACACGATCGATCTCCATCAGGCCGGCCAGCCGAATGGTATCCTGTGTCACGTTATGGTGGACCTTCCCCTCCGGCCCCGGGTGCAGTGGATTGCCCGAGCAATTGAGCGCTGCGATGGTCAGTCCGTGACCCCGGATCTTGGCAACGAATTCCCTGCGCGTGGCGGCGCTTGCCAGCATGGCCTGCAGGTCGATATGGGGCGCCGACGACCAATTGCCGCAGGCGAACTCCAATGTCTGAAGTCCAAGCTCGGCCGAGGCGCGCAGCATCTCGTCGAATGAGAGGTCGCCGAGGCTGTCCGTAATCATCCCGATCTTCATCTGGAAGCTCCTCGTTTCGATTGCACTAAAATCTAACGGTCTCGAACCTGCCCGACTTGGCGGAGGCAAGCGCCGCCTCGCACAGGATCATCGCTTTGCGGGCGTCGCTTGCTGTGACGTCGGGCCGTCGCCCTGTTTCGACGCAGATAATGAAATGATCGATCTCGGCGGCGTAGGACTCGGCATAGCGCTCAACGAAGAAGTAATAGGGCTTGTCGCGCGATATCGCCTTTGCGCCTGATATTTCGACCGATGTCGGCATCCTGTTGCCGGCCCGCAGCATCCCATCCGCGCCATGCACCTCGATGCGCTGGTCGTAGCCGTAGGAGGCCCTGACGCTGTTGTTGATATGACATTGCCGGCCGGACGCCGTGCGCAGCACGAACATCGCGGTATCGTAGTCCCCCAGCTTGGCATATTGCGGCGCGACAAGTGACGACCCGGTCGCGAAGAGCTCCACCGGCTCCTCGCCCAATAGGTTTCGTGCCATGTCGAAGTCGTGGATGGTCATCTCCCGGAAGACGCCCCCTCCTCCGGCCAGCGCTTCCTCGGTTTCCGGTTCCGGATCCCGGCTGGTGATGATGACCTGTTCAACGGCGCCGATCTCACCTCGCCCAAGGCGCGTCTTCAGCGCCCGAAAACTCGGGTCGAACCGACGGTTGAATCCGATCTGAAAGGGCACACCTGCCTTCTCGACAGCCGCCAGACATTGATCCGTGCGCTTGAGATCAAGATCGATCGGCTTTTCACAGAAGATCGCCTTGCCTCTGGCGGCCGCGGCCATGGCCAGGTCCGCATGCGTTCTCGTTGCCGAAGCAATGAACACCATGCGGATCGATCGATCATTCATCACGGTCTGGGTGTCGGCGATCTCGGCCCCTGTCAGGGCAGAGACCTTCGAGGCCGCCTCGGTGTTCGGATCGACGATGTAGCGCAGGCGCACGCGGGGATGGCGCGCCAGATTGCCTGCGTGCACCTGGCCGATGAGGCCCGCTCCAAATAGACAGACATCGATCATGCGTTTGATTTCCCTGAAAGGCCGCGCGGTGCCGGGCTGCCATGTGCGTGGCCGAGGCGACTTGATTGAGGTGGGTGGCTGCCGGGCCGCGTCGTCATTTCACGGCTCCCATGGTCAGCCCGCGAACCAGATGGCGCTGCACCAGCAGCGCGAAGAAGACGATCGGCAACGCGCCGATGACGCCGGCCGCCGACATCGAGGCCCAGTCGGTGTCGATGCGGCCGATCAGCGTGGCGGTGCCGCGCGGCATCGTCATCGCCCGGGGCGTGGCCGTCAGCGCCAGCGCGAACAGGAATTCGTTGAAGGTGACCAGCACGGCAAAGATGGCGGTCGCCGCGAGGCCGGGTGCCGCCAGCGGCAGTGTGATGCGCCGGAACGCACCGAAACGGGAATCGCCATCGACCATGGCGGCTTCCTCCAGATCCACGGGGATCTCCCGAAAGAAGCTCTCCATCATCCAGACGCAGAAGGTGATGTTGAAGGCGGTGTAGGTGGCGATCAGACCCAGCCAGCTGTCGAGCAGGCCGAGCTTGAGCATCAGCAGGTAGACCGGAATAAGGATGACGACCGGCGGCACGATGCGCAGCGTCAGCAGGAACAATCCGACCTTGCGCTCCATCGCGAAAGGCAGACGAAAGCGCGCGATCGCATAGGCGCCCATCGCGCCGGCCACCAGGGCGATCGCAACGGAGAAGAACGTCACCACCAGCGAGTTGGTCAGATAGGCGCCAAACTGCTTCTCCGTGAACAGCCTGATGTAATTGTCCAGTGTCGGGACATGCGGATAGAGCGTGCCCTCCTGGGTGATCTCGCGATTGGACTTCAGCGATGTCGAGACGAGCCAGTAGATAGGCAAGAGCACGATGGCCAGCACCGCGCTCATCACCCCGATCCGGGCCGGACGACTGTTCATGACGCGTCGACCCTGCGCAAAAGCCGCACAGCGCTGAAGGCCAGCGCAAGCACGACGAGACCGATGGTGACGAAAAGTGCTGCCGCATAGCCCGTCTGTTGGAACTTGAAGGCAGTGTCGTAGCCATAGATCGAGACCAGCCGCGTCGCCTCGCCCGGTCCGCCCCGGGTGAGCACGAACACCTGGTCGAACGTGCCGAAGGCGTCGATCGTTCGAAGCACGATGGCGATCGCCAGCACGGGCCGCATCATCGGAAAGGTCAGGTCGGCAAACACCCGCCAGTTGCCGGCGCCGTCGACGCGGGCGGCCTCGAAGGGTTCGTGCGGCAGCGACTGCAGGCCGGCCAGCAGGATCAGGAACATCAGCGGCGTCCATTCCCAGACATCGAGAACGACAAGGCCGAAGAAGGCCTTGACGGGGCTGCCGAGGATCTGCACCTGGCCGCCGCCCATCCACTCGGAAATCGCCGTCAGCATACCGGCGTCGCTGGCATAGATCAGCCGGAAGACGATGGCGACGACGACGGGCGTTATCACCATCGGGATGATCAGGATCGTCCTGAGCAAGCGGATGCCGCGAAACTCCCGCAGGCAGAACAATGCCAGCGCAAAGCCCAGGATTGCCTCGAAGGTGACCGACAGGGCGACGAATTCGACCGTCACCCGGAGCGAGTTCAGAAACTGCGGATCGCTCCACAGCTTGATGTAGTTCTGCATGCCGACATCGGCGACGACCGAGCCGTAGCGATAGACCTTGGTGCTGGCGCGCAGACCGTCCCACAAGGGATAGACGAGCACGCCAAGCACGACCAGCAGGCCTGGCGCCAGCATGAGATAAGGGAGGGCGAGGTCGAGTCCCGCCCCCTGCAGACGGTATTTGCGGCTCTGCGTCCCGCCATTTGCCATCAGTAGTAGCCGACCGAAGACAGGTAGTCCTTGACCTGCTTGGCTGCATTGTCCAACGCGGCGCCGCCGCCCGAGCCGGCCTGCAGCGCCTTGTTGAGTTCGATGCCGAGTAGTTCCTCGACCTTGGCCCAGTCGGGCGTGCGCGGCCGCGGCAGCGCGCCGGCGTCGAGCTGCTGCAGAGCGACCGGGATCAGCCGGTTGCCGGGCTTGGCGATGCCAAAGGCGCTGCGCTTGACCGGAATGGAACCTGCTTCCGAGAGCTTGGCCTGGATGTCGGCGCTGACATACCACTTCAGGAATTCGACCGAATTGGCCTTGTTGGGCGCCGATTTTGGAATGCCGGCGATGAAGATGCCCATCTGGGCGATCGCCGCGGTCTGCTTCGGCACGACGCCGAAATCGAGCTTGCCCGCCACTTTGGTCTGTGTCGGATCGTCGGCCTTCAGCGCATTGCCGGAATACTGGATGATCGCGCCGGCCTCGCCGCCCAGGATCGCCGCACCTTCCTGATCGGAGTCGAATTCGACGACGCCGCTCGGCGCGTTCTGCTTCATCGTGCCGACGAAGAATTCGGCGGAGGCCTTGCCTTCGGCGGAATTGAAAACCGGATTCCATTTGTCGTCGAAGAAGGAGCCGCCAAACGACAGGAAGACCGGATACCAGCTGGTCACGATCGGATTTCCGGAAACGCCGCGGAACACGACCGGATATTTGATCTTGCCGGCCGCAACGCCTTCCTTGCCCTTGGCGATGACCTCGTCCCAGGTCTTCGGCGCGCCGCTCGTGTAGACATCGTTGCGGTAGGTCAGGGTCTGCAGATCGCCGACGAACGGCACGCAGATCAGCGTCGGCGTGGCGGTTTCGAAGCCTTTCACGCGCGCGCCCTTCTGCGGCGGCCAGTAGCCCATGTCGATCATCGAGCCGATCCAGTCCTTGTCGCCGCCGTCGATACCGGCCGCGCCGAGATCCTCGAGCACATTGGCGGCGCCGAACTGCGGCACCCATGGATCGTCGAGAAGATAGAGGTCGTACTGGCCGGCGCTGTTCTTGGCGTCGGCGAACCACTTCTCGAGCGTTACGCCATATTCATCCTCGAGGAATTCGATGTCGAAGCCGGCATCCTTGGCCAGTGGGATGATCTTCTGCTTGAACGGCGTCAGGCCGCCATCGGCGAAGGCCCCAATGATCACCTTCTTGCCGGCCGCCCTGGCCGGGACAGGCAGGCCGATTGCGGTAAGGGCGGTGGTGGCAAGCGCCAAGCCAAGTCCTCCCTTGAGTACGGAGCGGCGAGTAAGTCTGCTTCTGCGGGACTGCGTCATTTCACTCTCCATCACTGTTGACCCTGTGGACGGCCGTCAGGCCGGCCGAATTGAAGAAGCATGCGTTCGACACATCAAAAGTGACCGCGATATTGGCGCCTACCGCGCCCCTGAAGTCGCGGCCCGCGCGGACCGAGACATTGCCGCCGCCAAGGCGCATGTTGACCAGCGTCTCGTTGCCCATCGGTTCGACGACATAGATCTCGCCGGGCAGTGCGTTGGGGGCGCCCGGTTCCGCAACGCTCATGTCTTCCGGCCGCAGGCCGATCTCGACTACTTGCGCCGCGCGGCACGCCGCCAGCCGGGCGGCGGGAATCGCAACCGGCGTTCCACCGATCGCGATGCCTTGGTCGGCCAGTGTGACTGGAAGGATGTTCATCGGCGGATTGCCGACGAAGGTGGCGACGAAACGGTTGGCCGGGCGGTCGTAGATGTCGGCCGGCGGAGCCATCTGCTGCAGCTCCCCGCCGTGCATCACCGCGACGAAGTCCGCCATGGTCAAGGCCTCGACCTGGTCGTGGGTGACATAGAGGGTGGTTGCGCCGAGCCGCTGGCAAAGCCGCTTGATCTCGCCGCGCATGGTCAGGCGCAACCTTGCGTCCAGGTTCGACAGCGGCTCGTCCATGAGGAAGGCCGCCGGATCGCGAACAATGGCGCGTGCAAGCGCCACGCGCTGCCTCTGGCCACCGGAGAGCTGGCGCGGTCGGCGATCAAGCAGGTGGCCGATCTCGAGAACCGCTGCGACCTCGTCGATCTTGGCGCGACGCTCGGCATCCGGCATGCCGCGGATCCACAAGGGATAGCCGATGTTCTCGCCGACCGTCATCTGCGGATAGAGCGCGTAACTCTGGAAGACCATGGCGATGTCGCGGTCGCGCGGCTGCAGCCGGGTGACCTCACGCTCGCCGATGAAGAGCTTGCCGGCGCTTGGCATGTCGAGGCCGGCCAGGATGCGCAGCGCCGTCGTCTTGCCGCAACCCGAAGGACCGAGCAGGGCCAGGAACATGTGGTCGGGGACGGCAAGGTCAAGCGACCGCAAGACGTTCAGCGCGCCGTAGTTCTTGACCACACTTTGGTACAGGACAGAACTCATTGCCGCTCCCCGGCGCCCCCGAAGGGTATCAGTTCTTCCGTTCCTTGACCTCGAAACCGGCTTTGAGAGCCAGATCGCGCAGGTTGCGATAGCCCATCGTCGCATAGGTGAGCGGGTGGGCCTTGGCCGGATCCTGTTCGGCCTCGACCACCAGCCAGCCAGCATAGCCATTGTCGGCCAGCACCCGCAAAAGCGTCAAATAGTCAATGGACCCATCTCCCGGCACGGTGAAGATGCCTTCCATCACCGCGCCCATGAAGCTCATATCCAGGGCGCGAGCGCGCTTCAGCACATCCGGTCGCACATCCTTGCAATGCACGTGGACGACGCGGCCGACATGCCGCCGCAGCAGCGCCTCGGGATCGCCGCCGGAAAACAGGCAATGGCCGGTGTCATAGAGGAGGCCAACGGCTTGCCCTGAACCGGCCATCAGCCTGCCGATCTCGTGATCCGTCTCGACGATGGTTCCCATGTGATGGTGAAAGGCCATGCCGACGCCGAAATCGGCGAACCGTTCGGCCAGTCGCGTTATCTTGTTGCCGTAGGACTTCCACTCGCCGTCGGCAAGCTTGGGACGCTGCGAGATAGGATCGTGAATGGCGCCATGGCGGCCGCGCGACGTATCGGCGTAGACGACGTGCTTGGCGCCGAGGTCGCGCAGCAGCGTCAGATGCGGCAGGATGGCCTCGAATTCCTCCTCGACCTCCTTTTCGCAGATCCGGCCATCGTACCAGCCGGAGACGAGTTTAAGGCCATGGGTCGCGAGAACCGCAGCCAGCACCTTGCTGGCACGTGGGAACTTGCCGCCGAGCTCCGTTCCCGCATAGCCGGCTTCTGCAGTTTCGGAAAGGCAGACTTCGAGTGGCGTATCCCCGCCCAGCTCGGGCACGTCGTCGTTGCTCCATGTGATCGGATTTATGCCTATGCGGACAGCCATCATCGCTCCTCATCGGACAGGCCGTGCCATTGCTGGCGGCGCCTCATCCGAACCAATCAGGTCGGTGAAGGCGTTCCGCTTGTGGTCTGTCTGGCCCGTCGTTCCCTCTTTTCTTTTCATCTAAGCGCCGATCTGTCTCCATCGCGAGAGCCAGTTTGATGGGAAGTGAAGGTGCCAGTTTCAATCGGCGCGGCGCTCGCCTAAGCTCGATCCGCTCTCATGCCGCGAGGCTTTTCCGATGCAGATATCAAGGCGAAGGCGCCAAGCCTTTCCGATGGACGCGCTGATCATCGATCGAACAATCGATGAACCGATCCATCGCCAGCTCTATCGGCAGATTGCCGCGATGATCCGTGGGCGTCGTCTGGCACCGGGATCGGAATTGCCGTCGACGCGCGCGCTGGCCGAGGATCTGGGCCTCGCCCGTAACACTATCGTCGGTGCGTATGACCAGTTGGCGACGGAAGGCTATCTTGCAAGCCGGCAGGGCGCGCGCCCTGTGGTCATCGACCTGCCCGTGAACTCTACCGATCAAGGCAGCAAACCCGTGGCCACGGCAATCCATCGCCCGCTTTCCAGGCGCGGCCAGAGCCTGATGCAGCAACCCTTTCATCACGGATCGCCGGGACGCTTTGCCTTTCATCCGGGCATGCCGGACCCGCAAAACTTCCCGTTTGGCGTCTGGGGCAGGCTGCTCGCGCACCGGGCAACGTATGGCGCCGACATGTTGTTCGGCACCTATCATGTGACCGGCCTGCCGGCGCTCAAGGAGGCAATTGCCGGCTACCTGATCTCGGCCAGGGGGGTGCGGTGTTCTCCCGAACAGATCGTCGTGACGACGGGAGCGCAGGCGGCGTTCGATCTGCTGGCGCGTCTGCTGCTCGATCCGGGCGACACGGTCTGGCTGGAGGAACCGGGCTATTACGCGGCCAAGGCGACTTTCACCGTCGCTGGCGCCAATATTCTGCCGCTTGTCGTCGACCGCGACGGCTGGCAGATGAGCCAGCCCGAGGTTTCACCGCGCCTGATCTATGTGACGCCCGCCTGCCAGCATCCCTTGGGGATCACAATGCGCATGGACCAGCGGCTGCGGCTGTTCGAAATCGCCGAGCGCAACAATTCCTGGATCATCGAGGATGATTTCGACGGCGAGTACAGATTTCAGGGAAGGCCGGTCCCCGCCATACAGAGCATGGATTACGCTGACCGGGTCATCTATGTCGGCACTTTTGCCAAGTTGCTGTTTCCGGCGCTCCGGCTGGGGTTCATGGTCTTGCCCGTCGCCTTGTGCGAGGGCATTCCGCATGCCCTGAGCACCACCGGGCAGTTCGCACCCCTGGTGCTTCAGGCGGCGTTGGCTGATTTCATCGATGAAGGCCACATGAGCCGCCACCTCAAGCGCATGCGTCGCATTTACGCCGAGCGACGCAAGTTTTTCTACGAATTGTGCGAGACCGAACTGGCCGATCACATGACCCTTTCGGCGGCGGAAGCCGGAATCCAGGTCGTTGCCTCGCTTCACGAAAGTTGCGACGATCGGGCGGTCGTGCATTGCGCAGACAAACTCGGCGTCAACGCATCGCCGCTGTCGAAATATTACTGGTCATCCTCCGGTAATGGCCTGGTGCTTGGCTATGCCGCCTGCAACAAGGCCGAGAGTGAAGCGGGAATCCGACGTCTGCGCCAGGCCATCGAGCACGTGCGGACTTTGTCGTGAGCCAGTCTGCCCGCGACGAACCAGTGGTTGGCCCTCGATTTGAACAGTTTCCGCGATACTGGGCCGAACTGCAGGGCCTGGCCAGCGGACTCGAATTGAGGTTCGATGATGTCTTCCTGTGGAACTGCCGCGGCGACATATGGGCGATGGCTCCGGATGGCTGCACGACCGTGCAATTGCCCGGTTCACCGCATGTCATCGGCCACAATGAAGATGGCGACCCGGATTTTGCCGGCCATTGCGCACTGGCCCATGTCGCTTCCGAAGGCGGCAATGCATTCACCGCCTTCGTCTATCCCGGCTCGCTGCCCGGCCATACATTCGCGGTCACGTCGAGAGGGCTTGTGCAGACGGTCAACAACATCCGGCCGCTAGCCGGCGGCGCGGGAACGCCGCGCATGGTGCTCGCCCGAGCTATGCTCGACGCACCCGGTCTCGACGCGGCGCTGGCGCTGCTCAGATCGGCACCGCGCGCTGGCGCCTTTCACCTCACCTTGGCGCAAGCTGGAGACGAGCGGCTTCTCAGCGTGGAGTTCACCGCTCAAGCCCTGTCGGCCGATCGTGTCGAAGCGGCGCGTGTCCATTCGAACCATCTGATCCATGCCGACACCGGACGCATGTCGCAGATCGTCACCGGTTCGTCGGGCGTGCGCCAGCGGCGGGGCGAAGCGGCTGCTGGATCAGGCGCCTCAGTCTGAGCCGCAAAGCCGCGCGCTCGGCATATTGTGGGACGCGGCGGACCAAGAGCTGCCGATCTATCGCACCGATCCGGCCGACAGCGATGTCGAGAATACACTCGCAAGCGCCGTCTTCCGCGTCGGGGCTGACAAGGTCGAGTGGGCTGTCTACGATGCAACACACGAAGCAGCGCGCTTCGAAATGCGGGATAGGCTGGTGCCTGTCGCGACGTGAACAGGAACGGGGCAATGCCAGACGAAGTCGTCGCTGAGTCGCCGCGCACCATCGAGGATCTGAGAGCGCTGGCGCTCTCGGTCGGCCGCGACGAAGCAGGTTTTTCCCTCGGGTCCAAGGCGCATGATGTCTTCGCCAAGCTGGTCGACGCGCCCGAACAGTCCGCGGTCCGCTCGATCTCGGAACTTGCCAGTCAGTTCGGCATCAATCCGTCGACGCTGACCAGGCTGGCCAAGCGTCTCGACTTCGAAGGCTTCAGCGATTTCCAGGCCGTCTTCCGCAAGGCCATCGCCAACGATCAGCAATATTTCTACAGCCGCCAGGCAGGAAGGCTGATGACCACGCCGTCGGCAGGCGGCGCCGAAGTCGGGGTCTTCTAGCGGCTGGCGCGGGAAACGGCGGCGAATGTCGACGGCTTCCTCGGCCAGTTGGACGGTGCCTCGCTGAAGGGCGCGACCGCGCGGCTGGCCAGCGCGCGGCGCGTGCGCGTGCACGGTGTCCGCCAGTTCCATTCGCTGGCGAGCTTCCTCACCTATTGCCTTGGGATGGTACGCTCCGACGTGGCGCTCCTGGACGAGCCGCGGTTGCGCGTCGCCGAAGCGCTGTCACAGCTAGAGCCGGGCGATGTGGTCATCGTCGCAAGCTGCGCGCCCTATACACGCAGCGTCGCCGAGGTCGGCCGGGTTGCAACTGCGAACGGCCAGAGCGTGATCGCGATCACGGATTCCCGATCCTCGCCGCTCGTTCCTCCGGCCGAGCATGCCTTCTTCATCCCGCACGCCAGCAGTTTTACTCGAACAGCATGGGCGCATATATTGTCTTTTGCGAAGCGCTGCTCAACCTCGTCGCCCGCGAACTGGGCGATAAGGCGCTAAACTCACTGGCCGGGCGCGAGAGGCTCATTGCGGAGATGAACATAGAGGTTGGCTGATCGCGGCAGCCGCTCTGCTTTCAGCAAAGCCAAGTTCCGTCTGGATGATCGCGTCGACATCCTCGGCTTCTGACCGCGATGCCAGCTTTCCGGTGCGTTCAAAGCAAAGCTGGCCGGCCGAGATGCAAGACTACATTCGCCCTGTGGAACATGTCGTCTTAGTCGGTGGGCGATCCATGCTGAGTTGTGGCTCGTTACAACGACGCACCCTGTACTGTTCGAGGCTCGCGGTGATCGCCAACTCCAAAAGCGTTAGGGTTGGAGGCGCAGTCAAAACCGATCCGAAGCAAATGCCGCCAAGCGCGCCGTATCTCCCCGCCCAGCGATCACGTCGGCGACCAGGCAGGCAGTGATTGGCGCCAAGGTGAGCCCGAGATGACCGTGGCCGAAGGCGTGGATGACGCCGGGAGTATTGCGCGACGGCCCGATGACCGGACGCGAATCGGGCAGCGACGGACGGAAACCCAGCCATTCGGATGACGGCCGGCCGAGTTCGGGAAAAATTTGCCGCACACCCCGATCGAGCAGCGTCAGCCGTCGCGGATTTAGAGGCGCCGCAAGCCCGCCGAGTTCGACTGTGCCAGCAACTCGCAGCCTGCCCTCCATCGGCGTCATGTAGAAGCCGAGATCAACCGGGCATACCGGCCGGTTGAGCAAAGGCGCGGCGGTCGGAAATTCCAGATGATAGCCGCGCTCGGTGTCCAGCGGGATTCTATCGCCCGCCTGCGTGGCGAGTGCCCGCGACCAGGCGCCGGCCGCGATCACTGCAGTCCGCGCGACGGTGGCAAGGCCCGGGCCGCTCAGCCGGACGCCGCCGGCCTCCGACATCAGACCGGTGACCTTCGCCCGCACCAATTGGACCCCGAGGTCCGCAGCAGCCGCCGCCAGCCGCTGCATGACCGTCTTGGGATCGCAGACATTGATCGAATCCGGGAAAAAGAGGCCCTGCGCCTGAAACTCAGCCAGTCGCGGTTCCAGCGCGGCCACCTGCTCGGCGGTCAGAACTTCCTGGTGGACGCCAAGCTTGGCGCGCATGGCCCGTCCGCCAGCCGCGGCGACGAAATCGCTCTCGCTACGGTAGATGTAAAGGCAGCCGTTGCGGCGCAGTAGGTCGGCGACGCCAGCCTCGGCCGCCATCTCCTCCCAGGCCGGCAAGGACTCGGCAAGCAGTCCGGCGAGCGCCAGCGCATTGGCGTGGGTGGCCGCCGGAAGCGACTGCCGGACGAAGCGGAGCAGCCACGGTGCGAGCTGGAAAAGTGCCGCCCAGCGCAACGCGAAGGGGCTGTCGCGATCGAAAAGCAGCTTCGGCAGCGCGCGCAGCACTCCCGGGTTGCCGACCGGCATGCAGGCGTACTCGGCGACCGTTCCGGCATTGCCGAACGAAGCGCCCGAGCCCGGCTCGTTGGGATCGATAAGCAGCACCTCGCGGCCTTCGCCGGCAAGCCGCAATGCTGTCGCTAGACCGACGACGCCGGCGCCGACAATGGCGATCTCGACGGTTTTCGGTGCCGCGGCGGGTATGGAGATCATGATCTAGACGAAGCCAGGCAGTTGCAGATGGCCGGCCGCGAGCAGCTCGGCCATTGTGGTGAGTGCTGAACGCAAATCATCCTGGGAACGCGCGGCGCCGACATTGATGCGCACGCCATGCTGCACCGGCTCGCGCCCGACCGCGAAGGCATCGCCCGGCAGCACGGCCACGCCGCGTTCCAGGCAGGTGCGAGCAAAGCCGGCGCCGCGCCAGGGCTCGGGCAGGCGCAACCAGGCATGGGTCGATGTCGGATGCGCCTGGATGTCGAAGCGGCCGAGGATCTCGCTCAGGATCGCCTGGCGCTGGCGCAGCTCCTGTTTCTGGATCTCGATGATGCGGGCCGCCGCCCCCTCCTCGATCAGCCTCGCGCCGATCAGCGCCGTCAATGGGCTGATGCTCCAGCAGTTGATGCGCAGCGCCGCCGCGATCTGACCGGCGATCGGGCGCGGGGCGATGACGAAGCCGAGCCGCAGGCCCGGCGCCAGGCATTTCGACAGCGCGCCGAGATGGATCGTCAATTCGGGCTCAAGACTGGCGAATGACGGCGGCGGATCATCGGCCAGCGGCCGGTAGACGTCGTCCTCGATGATCAGCACGTTGTGGCGCCGGGCGACCGCGGCAAGCTGGTGCCGGCGCTCCTCGCTCAGCGTGATCGTCGTCGGATTGTGCAACGTCGGCACCAGGAACACCGCGCGCGGACGCAATTGCACGCAGGCGGCGTCGAAGGCATCGGGGCGCATGCCGCCGCGATCCATGGCGACGCCCCGCAAGTCGAGCCCGTGCACGCGGCAGAGCGCGTTGATACCCTGGTAAGTCACCTCGTCGGCGAGCACGACCTCCCCTTGCCTGGTGACGGCACCGAGAACGCAGTCCAGGCCGTGCTGGGCGCCGGCGGCCAGAACGACGCGGCCCGGGTCGCCATCGCCGGCGACGGATTTCAGCCAGTCGGCTATGGGCGCGCGTCCCCAGAGCGGTCCTTCCGGCGGATGGTAATCCTGCAGCGCGGCATAGTGCCGGTCCTTGGAAAGGCGCGGCAGCAACGCTGCGACCGCATCGAGATAGGCGGAAGTGGGCGGCCGGTTCACGGAAAGGTCTATGATGCCGGTCTGGTCGCTCGGCGCCGATACGAAGCCGGGCCGCTCGACGACGTCACGGGCGGCGACGGTCGTGCCGCGTCCAGGGCGCGCCTCGAGCAGGCCCTGCTCCTGCAGGGTCGAGAGCGCACGCGTTACCGTGGTGACGTTGATGCCCAGCGCCCGCGCGATCTCGCGCTGCGGCGGCAGCCGGTCGCCGACCGCGAGCGTCCCGGCGGCGATGCGTTCCGCGATCGCGTCGGCAAGACGGCGGTAGACCGGACTTTCATCCTCCGCGAGGCGAAGATCTTGAAGCATGCGGGATTCGAACCAAGGCTGACGGACGTGTCACGGTGGGCATCTAACATAAGACATCGCCCCGTACAATAGAGCTTGTCTGACATATGTTCGCAAGATAGCCGATCAAAATAATCATACAACTTTGCAAAAACTCCCTTGACGGACAAAGTTGTCCGCATCTATGGTCGACTTCAGCTTAATTGTGTGACCATACAAGTCGGACGACCTGCCTAGTGGCAGGCTGGTTCCCGGGAGGACGAGGCATGGATCGCAAACCGCATCTCGAATCGATCGGCCGCGTCCAGGATTGCAGACAATGAGCACCGGCGAGGCCGCTATGCCGGCCACCCCGGCCATGGTCTCGCTTGCCGCTCCGGCCACCAGTGCAGCCGGCCGGGGATTTGTCGAGTTCACCGACGTCGAGAAATCCTATGACGGCCGCACCTTCGCGGTGACGCGGATGAACCTCACCGTAGCACGCGGCGAATTCCTGACGCTGCTAGGCCCTTCCGGCTCTGGCAAGACGACGACGCTCAACATGCTCGCTGGCTTCGAGCGGCCGACGCGTGGCACGATCACGCTGGAAGGCCGGCCTGTCGACCGCCTGCCTCCTTATCAGCGCAACATCGGCATGGTGTTCCAGAACTATGCTCTGTTCCCGCACATGACGGTCGAGGAGAATGTCGCCTTCCCCCTCTCCGTCCGCCAGGTGAGCAAGGCTGATATCGCAGCCCGCGTGGCGCGCGCGCTCGACATGGTGCGGCTCAGGCAGTTCGGCGATCGCCGGCCGTCGCAGCTTTCCGGCGGCCAGCAGCAGCGCGTGGCGCTTGCCCGCGCGCTGGTTTTCCAGCCGAGCCTGGTGCTGATGGACGAGCCGCTGGGCGCGCTCGACAAGAAATTGCGCGAGCACATGCAGCTCGAGATCAAGCAGTTGCACACCATGCTCGGCGTCACCGTCGTCTATGTCACGCACGACCAGAGCGAGGCGCTGACGATGTCAGACCGCGTCGCCGTCTTCAACCAGGGCGGCATCGCTCAGCTCGGCTCACCCGACGACCTATACAACACACCGCAAACCTCGTTCGTGGCGAGCTTCATCGGCGAGAACAACACGCTGGAAGGAGTCATCGACCGCGTTTCAGGCAAAGAGTGCCGCGTCAGGCTGAATGGCGGCGGAGAACTCACCGCTTTGGCTGTCGGGGTGACGCAAGGCGCTGCCTGTCACGTCGCCATCCGGCCGGAGCGGCTCACCCTCGCGGCGGCACCCGCCGTCGGCAACGCGCTCTCAGCAACCGTCGACGGGCGCATCTATCTTGGCGACCACCTGCGCCTCCTAGCCAGACTCGCCAACGACCAGGTGCTGACCGTGAAGGTCGGTCCCGAAGCGACGATGGCAAACGGCGAGGCCGTGACGGTCTCCTGCGCGCCCTATGATTGCCGTGCCTTTCCGGTCGATGCCGGAAGGGGGGGCGCCATTCCAAAACAGGGGAAGACGACATGAAATATGTGAGGAAATATCTCATCGCGCTCGCGACCGCCACGGCGGTCATGACGATCGGCCACGCCGCCCTCGCCGAGGAGCTCTCCATCATGGCGAGCGGCGGCGCCTGGCAGGACGCGCAGCGCAAGGCCTGGTTCGAGCCGTTCAGCAAGGAGACCGGCGCCAAGATCCTCGAGCAGGAATATCTCGGCGATCTCGGCAAGGTCAAAGCCATGGTCGAGACCGGCAACGTGCCCATCGATCTTGTGACGGTGGAGACCGCGACCGTGCTCCAGGGTTGTGACGCCGGCATCCTTGAGCGGCTCGATTGTTCCAAGATCGCGCCGCGCGACAAA
This sequence comes from Mesorhizobium sp. ES1-3, assembly GCF_020164795.1. Lineage (NCBI taxonomy): Bacteria > Pseudomonadati > Pseudomonadota > Alphaproteobacteria > Hyphomicrobiales > Phyllobacteriaceae > Mesorhizobium > Mesorhizobium sp. ES1-3. The sequence goes on along the minus strand of NZ_JAIUGW010000020.1, from coordinate 81,046 downwards.
TTCATCCAAGGCTCGGCGCTCGATTGTGGTGTCGGGCTCGACGCTTACGGCGACATCCTCGCCTATGATCCGACGGTGCTCAAGGAGGCGCCGACCTCGGTCCTCGACCTCTTCGACATCAAAAAATTCCCAGGCAAGCGGGCCATGCGCAAATTCCCGGCGCAGAACCTCGAATGGGCGCTGATGGCCGACGGCGTGGCGCCTGCCGATGTCTACAAGGTGCTGGCAACGCCAGAAGGCGTCGACCGCGCCTTCAAGAAGCTCGACACCATCAAGAAGGACATCGTCTGGTGGGATGCCGGCGCGCAGCCGGCGCAGCTTCTCGCCTCCAAGGAAGTAGTGATGACCACGGCCTGGAACGGCCGCATCCAGAACGCCATCGACACCGATAAGAAGCCGTTCAAGATCGTCTGGAACGACCAGATCCTCGAATACGACATGATCAGCATTCCGAAGGGCGCGCGCAATCCGGAGCTTGCCTACAAGTACCTCGCCTATATTAGCAAGCCCGAGAACAACGCCAAGCTCGCCAGCTACATCACCTACGGACCGGTGCGCACCGACGCCGCGTCCTTCGTGGCGGCGGACGCGCTGCCGAAACTGCCCAACGCTCCGGACCATCTCAAGGGCGCCTATCTTGTCGCCGACACCGAGTTCTGGGGCGACTATGGTGAGGATCTCGTCAAGCGCTTCAACGCCTGGCTTGCCCAGTAGGGGGCAAGGATGTCGGCGCTCCAGCCCAGCGAACTCGACCGGCCGACGCTGGCCCGCGACCGGTCTGCCGCCGACGCGGATCTCAAATCCGTGTCGGCGGCGCTCCGCCGCGCCGAATTCGGCGACCGGCTGCGCTCGCTGGCGCTGGCGGCGCCGCTGCTTGTGCTTCTGGCACTGAGCTTCGGCATCCCGATCGTGCTGCTATTGTCGCGCGCGGTCTACGATCCGACCATTGCAGATGCTTTGCCCAAGACGACCACGGCCCTGGCCGGCTGGAACGGCCAGGGCCTGCCGGGCGACGATACCTTTGCAGCGCTCGCGACGGACCTCAAGGACACCAAGGCCAAGGGCACGGCCTACGAACTGGCCAAGAGCCTGAACGCCCGCCTGCCGGGCGCGCGCAGCCAGGTGCTGAAGACGGTGCGCAAGCTCGAAAGCGCCGACGGCCAGGCCGCGCTCGATGCCCTGAAGTCGGTGCCGTTTTGGTCGGCGCCGGCGACCTGGCCGGCGATCCAGAGCGGCACGCACAGCTTGACCTCCTTCTACCTGCTCAGCGCGCTGGATTTGCGCTGGAACGCCGATGGCGGCATCGAACGCGTACCACCGGAGCAGGCGATCTTTATCCAGGTGTTCCTGCGCACCTTCTTCGTCGCGGCATCTGTGACGCTGGCAACGTTGATCCTCGGATTCCCGCTCGCTTATCTCATAGCCAACGTGCCGAAGGGCTTGGCGGCGATCCTGATCGTCGCGGTGCTGCTGCCGTTCTGGACCTCTATCCTGGTGCGCACCGCCGCCTGGACGGTGCTGCTGCAGAAGTTCGGGCTGGTCAACGACTTCCTGTTGTTTATCGGCATCGTCAGCGACCGGCTCGACCTGATGTACAGCCGCATAGGGCTCATCATCGCCATGACGCATATCCAGCTCCCGTTCACATTGCTGCCGATCTACAGCGTCATGCGCACCATTCCGCCCTCGCAGATGAAAGCCGCCTATTCGCTCGGCGCCAGGCCGTTCACCGCTTTCCGCCGCATTTACATTCCGCAGGTCTTCCCGGGCGTGATGGCCGGCTGCCTGCTGACCTTTATCCTCTGCCTCGGCTACTACATCACGCCGGCATTGATCGGCGGCGCGAGCGACCAGCTGATCAGCAACTTCATCGCCAACTATGTCAACGTCGAGTTGAACTGGGAGATGGCGGCGGCGCTGAGCTTCATATTGCTGGTGTTCACGCTGGCGCTGTTCGGCATCTTCGCCCGCATCCTGGGCCTTGATCGCCTGAAGCTGGTATAGCCATGCTGCTCTCCCCCTACCCCACCACCGGCGAACGCATCCGCATCACCCTGCTCTGGCTGTGGTGCGGGCTGGTGATGCTGTTCCTTCTGGTGCCGATCCTCATCCCGGTGCCGCTCTCGTTCAACAGCGGCGCTTTCTTCATCTTCCCGCTCGAAGGCCTCTCGACGCGCTGGTACGAGGTGGTGCTCGGCACGCAGCGCTGGCAGTCGGCGATCGGCAACAGCCTGATCGTCGCATTCGGCACGACGCTGATCGCAACGACGCTCGGCACGCTGACGGCGATCGCGCTTTCCGACGAGAAATTCCCGGGGCGCCGCATCATCATGCCGCTGCTTTTGTCGCCGCTGATCGTGCCGGTGGTGATCACCGCCGTCGGCTCGTATCTGTTTTACGCCCGCGTCGGTCTGGCCAGCACCTATGCCGGCATCATCCTGGCGCATACCGCGCTTGCCAGCCCCTTCGTGGTGGTGACGGTGGGCGCGAGCCTCACCGGCTTCGACCGCAACCTGATGCGTGCCGCCGCGATTTCCGGGGCCAGACCGCTGACATCGTTCTTCCGGGTGATGCTGCCGCTGATCCTGCCCGGCGTGCTTTCGGGGGCGGCCTTTGCCTTCGTCACGTCCTTCGATGAGGTGGTCGTCGTGCAGTTCCTGGCCAGCGCCAGCCAGCGCACCATGCCGCTCGAAATGTTCATCGGGCTGCGCGAAAAGCTGAGCCCCGCGATCACCGCCGCCGCGACGCTGATGATGGCGCTGTCGATCATACTCTTGGTGGTCGCCAACCTGTTGGCGCGGCGCGGCAGAAAGGCATTTAACCGCTGAACGGGATTCGCTGCCGCTGGTGCGTCGAGGCGTCAAAGGATCTAGCTCAAGTCATATTCGAAACGGCCAACCACCACCTTCATCGCAGGCAACGTCCCCTTTCGGAGAGCGGAAAACCGGATCACTATGGCCGACATTGACGCGCAAAGCTTCCGTCGCGTCGTGGAAAACCTAGGGTTCCAAATGTAGGAAACACGGTAACGCTTTAGCGATTCGACCCCTCGGACAACCTAATATCGGCTCGGGCGGCTCTGAGATCGCGAGGAAAATCGCTGGGGGGTTAGTTTTGGTCGGAGGGAGGGGTTCGAGTCCACATTGTGGGGCCCTCTCAAAAGAATGCAGCAAATCAATTACTTAGATCGGTCTTTTGGTGGACCTGGAGGGCCGCCGTCTTTTCAACAAAAACAATCAGTTAGTGGGTCGTTCGCCCAGCCATACCCTTCGTATCATCGAACTGGCGCTGCTTGTGGGCGCAGAGCGCGCTGCCGACGAGGGCGGCGCGGTCAGGCAGGGCGAGGAATTGCTGGGCGCGGGTGCACGGGCCGTGCTGATCAAGGGCGGTCATGCATCGGGACCCCGATCGACCGACATCCTATTGCGCTCCAATCAAGAACCGATCCGCTTCGATACGCCGCGCCTTGCCGCATCGATGCGCGGGACGGGCTGCATGCTGGCCAGCGCCATTGCGGCGCACCTGGCGAAGGCGTACCCGCTTGAAGACAGCGCGCGTAAAGGCAAGCTTTTTGTATTCGAGAGACTGGAGAAGCATGCAGCCTTGTGACGGCGGCTTTATGCGCAAGTTGATCTGCCCACATGAGCGGGCGCCGTCTTGCGAGGCCTTGGCCTTTGAACGGCTGTCATGGCGCGAAGCAGACCCCGCCGATTTGCACGCCATAGTACGCCATAGCTCTCTCTGAAACTGAGCAGGATTTACTTCCGACGCAACGACGTGTCAGATCCGCTAAACGGTCAGGAGGCATCCGGCGTGCACCGAAATGGCCTGCTGCCGGTTTTTCGGACACCGAGATAAGGTGTTTAACGGAACTGGAGAGTTGGAATGCAAAGAAGGAAGTTCAGCCGCGTGTTCAAGATTGAGGCGGTGAGATTGATCAAGGATCGGGGCGTTGCGGTGGCCCAGGCTGCCCGCGACCTCGATCTCCACGAGAATGTGCTGCGCGAATGGGTGCGCGAGCTGTCGATAGAGGCTGATCGAAAAGTCAAAGTTGCGGATGTTGCGCGTGACATGCACGGCGTAAATCCAGGAGCGGAATGCCGGCAATCTTTTTATGCTGGTCGCCATCCACCAGCATCAGGGTTCAAGCCACGGCCTGTGCACCAGTAATCTCGACAAGCGATCCGCACATGAACTGGGCTTCGTCCGACGCGAGGAAGGCAACGAGTGCTGCGACTTCCTCTGGCTTTCCAATCCGGCCGAATGGGACAAGCCTGTCGAGGTCGGCAATCGTTCTGCCGGAGCGCTTCACGCCAGCCTCCAGCATCGGCGTGTGGATCTCGCCCGGACACACGGCGTTGACGCGGATCTTGTGCGGCGCGTAATCGCGGGCGAGGTTCTGCGTGAAGGACGCAACCGCGGCTTTCGTCACATTGTATGCGATATGGTTGGGCGCGGGATGCAGCCCCCATTGTGATGCGGTGTTGACGATCGCACCACCGCCACGCTCGATCATGTGCGGCAGCACGGCCCGGCAGAGGTAGAACATCGAGTGCAGATTGACGTCAAAGCAGGCGTGCCAGTCGCCTTCGGTTAGAGTGAGCAGGTTGCCGCGCCGGTTGATGCCGGCGTTGTTAGCAAGAATATCGATGCGTCCGTTGATGCGCAGGACATCCGCAACCAGATCGGCGCAGGCAACCGCGTTGGAAATATCGGCACAGATTGCGCGCGCCTTGCCGCCTTTCGCGGAGATGTCGGAGGCCACGGAACCAGCCGAGCTCAGGTCCATGTCGATAACCGCGACAAAGGCGCCTTCATCGGCGAGGCGATGTGAAATCGCCGATCCGATCCCGCCACCGCCACCCGTGACGATGGCGACCTTTTGTTCGAACCGCTTCATTTCAAACCTCTTGGATCCTGAAGGCATTTCATCTGATGTAGCTGGCGCCGTTGACGTCGAGCGTTGCGCCGCTGAGCGAGCGTTGCGAGGGGCGCAGCGCAAAGCTCACCAGCTCGGCGATTTCGGATGGCTCCGCCATCCTACCGATTGGAATGTCGGCGACCGCCGCCGCTTCGCCAAAGCGCGACACGAATTCCCTAGCCATTTGCGTCCGCACCCAGCCTGGCGCGATCGCTATCGCCACAATGCCGTCGGCGCCGAAACTGCGGGCGATCGATCTGGTGAGATTGATGAGCGCCGCCTTGGCCGCGCCATAGGGCATCGCTTCGGCACTGTAGCCGCGCTGGCCGGCGCGGCTCGCCATGTTGATGATGCGGCCGCCGCCATGCGCTCGAAAGTGAAGGATCGCAGCCTTGCAAAGGTCGGTAACGGCGAAAAAGTCGAGCTGAAACTCCCGGCGCCAGGCCGCTTGCCAGTCGTCGAGATCAGCCTCGACGGAAATCTCGGTGCGCACGCCCGCATTGTTCACAATGGCGTCGACACGGCCGGCAAGCCCGACGGCCTGGTTCCACAACCCTATTGGCCCCTCAGCGGAGGCCAAGTCTGCCTGAACCGTCCATCCGGCCCCGCCAATCTGGTTGAGGAGGATGTCCGCGCCGTGCTGGTCCCGGCCATAGTGAATGATCGGGCGGGCACCTTCCTGCACGAGCTCTTGGACAATCGCGCTGCCGATGGCGCCGGAAGCACCAGTCACAAGAACGGTCTGGCCGCTCAGAGGTTTGCTGTGGGACGACATTGAATCTCCAATCAACCGAGTTCGTCGACCTGCGGTCCCCAGCTATCGGAGAGCGCAAATCCAAAGGCGAACGGGTCATCGTCGTCCAGGCGCAATTGTTCCCGGCCATAGATCCATGCCTGACCGGTGATCCTGGGTAGCACCGCAGCCCTGTCACCGACCATGGTCAGGCCGATCGCCTCTGCGAGAAACTCGCCACCGATGATGGATCGCGACTTGCGCACATCGCCGATCTGGAGCTCGCCCCTTGCGTGCAGCACCGCCAGATTGGCAGAGCTGCCGGTGCCGCATGGCGAGCGGTCGACACGGCCGGGTTTCAGCGTGCTGCAGGTGCGCACCGCGCCGTCGTCGTCGCGTCCGCGAAACATCACATAGGCGATCTCGTCGATGTTGGGCAATTCGGGATGCTGCACCGAGATTTGCTCCGCCAGCAACGCCTTCAATTCGATGCCGGCTTCGGCAAGGGCGCGAGCGTGGCGTGGCGCGATTTCAAGCCCGACCTGTTCGACATCGACGATGGCATAGTAGACGCCGCCGTAGGCGATATCGGCCTTGAGACGCCCCCAGCGCGGCGTTTCGATTGTCTGGTCGAGGGCCTCGACGAAGGCCGGCACATTGTCGAGGCTGACGGAAAGACAGCGGCCGTTCGAACAGCGAGCGTGGGCGACGATCAAGCCGGCTGGTGTGTCCAGCCGGACGACGGTTTCCGGCTCCTGAATAGTCACGCGGCCGGATTCCAGCAGCGCGGTCACGACGCAGATGCAGTTACTTCCCGACATCGGATGCGCCCGGTCGGCCTGCAGCACGATGAAGCCGGCGTCCGTGTCCGGCCGGCAGGGGGCGACAAGCAGGTTCACCGACATGGCGACGCTGGCCCTGGGCTCAAAGGTCACGAAGCGGCGCAGGCTGTCGTCGACGCTGTTGATGTAGTTCATCTTGTCGAGCATTGTCGCGCCGGGAATCTCTGGCGCGCCGCCGACGATCACCTTGCCGATCTCGCCCTGGCAGTGCACCTGCAGCAGTTCGATGGACCGTTGCCAATTGGGGGCCGAAAGAGAATTCATTTGATGTACCAGCCCCATGGGTCCTTGCCAGTCATCCGGGTGATCTGCTTGGTCTCAAGATAGTTTTCCAGGCCCCACCGCCCCAGTTCGCGGCCGATGCCCGATTGCTTGTAGCCACCCCAGGGCGCTTCTGTGAAAGTCGGCTGCGAACAGTTTATCCAGACGATGCCGGCGCGAAGCGCCGCCGCCACGCGCTCGGTGCGCTCGTCGTCGGCCGACATGACAGCGGCGGCCAGCCCAAAGCGGCTGTCATTGGCCAGCGCGACGGCTTCGGCTTCGGTCGAGAAGGAGCGTACGCAGACGACCGGACCAAAAATCTCTTGGCGCCAGGCGTCGCTGTCGAGCGGTGCGTTGATGATGATCGTCGGCTCGAAAAAGTAGCCCTTGTTGAACCCCGGCGCCCGTTGGCCGCCGGCCGCTATCGTGGCGCCGGCGCTACGCGCTTTGTCGATCGCGCTGAGCACCTGATCGTATTGACGCTTGGACACAAGCGGTCCGAGCAACGTTCCAGGAGCCAGCCCGTCGCCGATCTTGATCTTCCGGGTTTCCTCGACGAGCCGCCGCAGAAGCCTGTCATATATGCCGTCCTGGACGAGCACGCGCGAGGTCGCGGAGCAGACCTGGCCCTGGTTCCAGAAGATGCCGAACAGAATCCATTCAACGGCCTTTTCGACATCGGAATCGTCGAAGATCAGGAACGGCGATTTGCCGCCAAGTTCGAGACTGACTTTCTTGATGTCACGCGCTGCCGCCGCAATGACCCTCGAGCCGGTCGGCACCGAGCCGGTAAAGGCCAGCTTGTCGACATCCTTGTGGTCGATCAGGGGCTGGCCGGCATCCATTCCAAAGCCGGTCACAATGTTGAGCACGCCAGCGGGCAGCCCAACATCATCGGCGATGGCGCCGACCTCAAGCGCCGTCAGCGGCGTCAGTTCGGACGGCTTGAGCACCATGGTGCAGCCGGCTGCCAGAGCCGGTGCGACCTTCCAGGAGGCCATAAGCAACGGGTAGTTCCACGGGATAATGGCGCCGGCGACGCCGATCGGCTCCTTCACCGCCCTGGACGCGAAGCGGGCATCCGCAAGCGCGATCGGCTCGGCGCCGTTAGCATCCAGCCCCTCGGCCAAACCGGCATAGAAATCGAAGCAGCCGGCGGCGTCCGCCACATCCCAGTCGGCCTCGGGCAAGGGCTTGCCATTGTCAATGACTTCGAGCTGCGCCAGTTCGGCCTGGCGAGTCCGAATTCCATCGGCGATGGCACGAAGATACCTGGCGCGTTCGCCGCCCGACAGCCGCGGCCAAGGGCCTTCATCAAAGGCCCTGCGGGCGGCCGTCACTGCCGCGTCGATGTCTTCGGCCGTGCCGGCGGGCGCATGATGGATGATCTCCTCGGTGGCAGGATTGATGACCGCGAAGGTGCCGCCCTTGATGGGCTTGCACCATTGTCCGTCGATATAGAGGTCAGTCCGCATCTGATTGTCTCTTGATGGTTGGGCGTAGCGTACTCATGCTTGGCTCCGCTAGAACCGGTCGACGCGATAGGGGCGAAGGTCGATCGGCGGTTTTTTGCCCGTGGCGAGATCGGCTATGAGGCGGGCCGTGGTGGCGGCATAGGTCAGACCGAGATGGCCATGGCCGGTGGCGTAGTAGACCCCGCCTGTCTTCGCTGATGGGCCGATGATCGGCACCGTATCGGGCAGCGCCGGCCGGTGGCCCATCCACTCGGTCGTTGTGTTTGCCTGCAGGTCGGGCAGCGCTTCCAATCCGCGCTTCACCAGCACCTTGGCGCGCCTGTAGTCGGGCGGCGCATCGAGACCGGCCATCTCCACCGTGCCGCCGACCCGGATGCCGCCGGCCGTTGGCGTCACCATGAAGGCGCGCGCGGGCCAGATGATGGAGTGCCGCATGGAGATCCCGGGTGCCATGATCTGCGTGTGGTAGCCGCGTTCGGTTTCGAGCGGAATATGTTCGGCCAGAAGCCTGGACAGACGTCCGGTATGGGCACCGGCGCACAGCACAGCCGACGGGATCGCAATGCGGCGCCCGTCTTTGAGGCGGATGGCTTCCAGCTTGTCACCCGAACGGTCGAAGCCGGCAACCTCGCCGGTTTCCATTCGGCCGCCGAGTGCAAGAAAACGCTCAGCCAGCGACACGACAAGTCTGTAGGGGTCGCGCACCGAGCGGTTTTGCGGAAACAGCACCGCGCGGCCGATCTTCGTCGTGATCGCCGGCTCAAGAGCGCGGAGCGCATTAGCGCCGAGCACCTCGTGCGGAAAGCCGAAACGTTCGAGGACCTCAATGTGTTCACGGTCGGCCTTGAACTCGGCCTCGTCGGTATAGAGGCTGAGGCAGCCTTCGTCCGTCAGCATATCGGAAAGCCCTGCCGCATCGAGCATCGGCAGGAGGTCGTCGTAGACCCGCTTGCACAGCGCGGCACCCGCCGCCTCGAGTTCGCGGACGCGCGACGGACGGCTGGCTTCGAGAAAGCGCAGGAACCATGGCGTGAGCCTCGGCAGATAGGAGGGCCGCACTCGCACCGGCCCCTCGAGGTCGAGAAGCCATTTGGGCATCTGAGCCCACACCGAAGGCCGCGACGCCGGCATGAATTCGGTGACGGCGATGCTCGCCATGTTGCCGAAGGATGCGCCGAGGCCGGGCTTGTCGCGGTCGATCAGCGTCACGTTCTTGCCGCGGCGCTGCAACTCGTAGGCAATAGCCACGCCGATGATGCCGGCGCCGACAACCGCGATTTGCTCTGTGCCCGCGCCAGACATCGTTTTACCCGATCACAGGTTCTATGGCCTTGCGGAAAGCGGATTTTTCCTCGTCCGTCAGCGCCAGCAGCGGCTTACGGCCCAGGCCGACAGGCGTGCCGGCCAGTTCGCAGCCATATTTGACCTTCTGGACGAACTTCCCCGTTTCGAGACTGGACATCGCGCCGTAGATGACCTGCATCATGTCGCGCGCGCCTAGCCAGTCGCCGCCTTCGATCGTGTTCACCAGATCGACGCAGGCCTTGGCCATGCAATTGGCTGGGCCGCAGATCCACGACGTCGCGCCCCAGAGATAGAAGTCGAGCGTCTGGTCGTCGGAGCCATTGGTCACCTGGTAGCGGCTGCCATAGCGCGAGCGGATGTCTATGGCGCGCAGCAGGTTGCCACTGGACTCCTTGATGCCGAGAATGCGCGGCTCGTCAACGAAGGCATCGAGCACGTCGAGCCCGACCTCGACTCCGACTTTCGGCGGGTAGTTGTAGACGACGATGTCAACGTCGACGGCGTCGAGGACGGAACGATAATGGCCGATCAGTTCGTTCGGAGCAGGCGTAGCATAGAACGGCGCCGACAGTAGAACCGTGTCGTAGCCGAGGTCTCGGGCGCGCCTGGTGTGCTCGATGACCTCCCAGGTCGATCCTGCATTTGTGCCGGCGATCAGCAGTTCGTCCTTGTTGGCGAAATCAGCCACGAATTTCAGTACGGACGCCCGTTCATCCGAAGTCATGGCGTTGTATTCGCCGGTCGAGCCGCACGGCACCCAACCCTTGACGCCATCATTGCGAAGCTTGTTCAGCAGCTTCTCGTACTGCTTGAAGTCGATCTTGCCGTCGTCGCCAAACGGGGTGACGAGTGCTGGCATTACACCTCTAAGTTTCATCATTGTCTCCTGGTAGGAAGCGCCTTTTCCGGACGCGTCAGATGGCGAGTTTGGTCAGAATGCGGCGCTCGATGAGCGTCACGGCGCGGGTCAGCGGGAAGGCGATGACGAAGTAGATCAGGGCGACTACAGTCAAAACCTCGACGGGATGCGCGGTATTGTTCGAAATGTTCTGGCCGACGAACATCAGGTCGGCCATGCCTACCGCCGAGACCAGCGCGCTTTCCTTGAAGAGGCTGATGCAGTTTGACAACAGGGTTGGGATGGCCCGCAGCACCGCTTGGGGCAGAACAACGCTGGTGATCTGGGTCCAGCGCGGCAGCCCCAGTGCCACGCAGGCGTCGATCTGCTCCTTGCCGACCGATTTCAGGGACGCGCGAAACGTCTCGCTCGTGATCGCGCCCATATAGAGCGAGAGCGCGATGACTCCTGAAACAAAGTTGGAGAGCTCAATGCCTAGCAGCAGCGGCAGGCAGAAGAAAATCCAGAACAGCTGGATGAGAACCGGCGTGCCACGAAAAAACTCGACATAGACGCTGGATACCGCGCGCAGCAGGCGGCTGGGGGATGTCCTGGACAGGCCGAGCAGAAAGCCCAGTGCACAGCCCAGAGCGACGCAAACCAGCGTCAGGTTGAGCGTCGTCCACAGGCCAAGCAAGAGCGCATATTCGAACCGCACCAGAACGTGAAAATCGAGGTTCATGGCCCGGCCCTCAGCTTGCCGTCGCTTCGCGTCGACGCTCGAGATAGCCGACGATCTGCGTGACCGGAAACGAGACGGCGAAATAGATCAGCGCCACGACGGTAAAAGTCTCGATCGGCCGATATGTTTCGGTCGCGAGCGTCTTGCCCTGATACATGAGGTCTTGAACCGCGACGATCGCCACCAGCGCGCTTTGCTGGAAAATGACGATGCCGTTGGTCAGCAGTACGGGCACCGATGCCCGGAATGCAGTTGGCAGCACGATGTAGAGGATGCGCTGCCAGGGATTGAGACCGAGCGCGATGCCGGCGTCAATCTGCTCGCGAGGAACTGCCTGGATCGAGGCTCTGTAAGCCTCGGCGTTGAACGCGGTCAGGTTAAAACCGAGGGCCAAAATTCCCATGGTCATCGAGCCGAGAAACACGTTGAACAGCATCGGCACGCAATAGAAAAACCAGACTATCTGAACGATTGCCGGCGTGCAGCGGAAGAATTCGACAAACAGTGTCGCTGGGAGCCGGATCACTGCCCAGCGGCTCATAATCAGCAAGGCAACCACGAAGCCGAGCGTCAGCCCGATGAGATTTGCAGCTATCGTCAGCTGGAGCGTCACAACCAACCCGTCGAAAAGGGGGGGCAGGTTGCGTGTGACAGCCTGCAGATCGAAGGAATAATTCACGGCCCCCTCCTACTGCCTGATGTGGAAAACGCGGTCGATGAAGTCCTTGGTGCGCTCTTCCTTGGGAGAGCCGAGTACTTGTTCGGGTGGACCGTCCTCGACGATGACGCCGCCGGCGCAGAAGAGCACGCGCGAAGCGATGTTCTTGGCGAACCACATGTCGTGGGTCACGATCATCATCGGCATGTTCTGCCTGGCGAGCTGCAGGATCACTTGTTCTACCTCGCCGACCAGTTCCGGGTCGAGCGCCGATGTCACTTCGTCAAACAGCATCAGCTTGGGGTCAAGCATCAGGGCTCGGGCGATGGCCACGCGCTGTTTCTGGCCACCGGAAAGCTGCGCTGGGTAGGCCGCGATCTTCGGCTCCAGGCCAAAACGCGTCAAAAGTGCGGTCGCTCGCTCCGTGGCCACAGCCTTGGTCTCACCGCGGACCTTGCAGGGTGCAAGAATGAGGTTTTGCAGAACGTTGAGGTGGGGAAACAGCGTATAGTGCTGAAATACCATACCGATCGATCGACGAACCTTGTGGTCGATTGCTGTCTTGTGCGCCGGCGCCGACGAGGTGATGTAAGACTTGCCGCCGAAGGTGATCGAGCCGCTGTCGATACGTTCCAATCCCATCAGCACGCGCAGTAATGTACTTTTTCCACCACCGCTCGGACCGATGACGACAAGGCGCTCGCCCGCCTTCATTTCGATATTCAGGCCTTTGAGGACCTGCAGATTCGGGCCATAGCCCTTGTGCAGGTCACTGACCCTCACGAGAGCCGCATTCTCGGTTTCAGGCATGGCAATATCCCATCGAGGTCGGACAAACCGGGGATCGTGGGGCTGCTCGTATTGCAAAGCAGCCCCGCGCATTGTCAGTTCCCGGCCTTCAGGACCTCATCGACGGCCTTGTGGATGAGCGCATCGACCTCACCCGTGGCGACTTTCTCCTCCAGGAAGATGTTGACGACTTCGACGTCGGAGAACGACAGATCGTGCGGCAAGCCGAACGCCACGCCTTGCTTGGCAAGGGCCGGCGTGGGGTTGTAGGCCACGGCCCAACTCGGATTGGACTGGGTGAACAGCTGGTTGGTATCGGAAGCGTCGACCAGGATGTCCGCGCGCTTCGAGGTAACAGCAAGACGGGTTTCATCATTGCCCGGCAGGCGCAGGATCTGCGCCTTCTTCACCGCGGCAGAAATGGCCTTGTCCTGGGCAGTTCCCGACATCACGGCTAGCGTGACATCTGGCTTGTCGATATCGGCGATCGAAGCGGGATTTGCAGGGATCTTGCTGTTGTCTTTGTTGTAGGCCAGCGAGATCTGGTACTCCATCGCCGGAATCGAGAAGTTCACCGCCATTGCCCTGGCCGGCGTGCGGTTTAGGGCCAGCGACATATCCCATTTGCCTGCCTGCAGCCCGGCGACGATGTTGTCCCAGGTGGTGTCGACGAATTCTGGCTTGACCTTCAGCGCGTCGGCGAATTCACGGCACAGGTCGGCAAAAAATCCGGAATATTCCCCGCTCGCCGGATCGCGCATGATGTAGGGAGGGGCGACCGCAGCGCCACATCGCAAGACGCCGGCCTGCTGCACCTTTTGCCAATAGCCTTCGGTAGCCTGGGCATGCGCGGCGCCTGTCGAAATACCAGTCATGAGTGCCAAGGCAGGCAGCGCCCGCAGTGCGGACGAGAGCATTTTCATGAGCATCGTTGTTCCCTTTGCGTAGAGCGCACGCGGTGCGCGGTTCCGGATGTCGGCTCGGGCCGATCTTGACTTTGCCTGTTGTCGTCATAGTGTCGACAGGATCAGATATGTCGACAGACAGTCGACAAAGTCAAGTGGAAAAAACAACGTGTCGACAACGCATGATCTTGCGAGTAGCGTCCAGGTTGCGAAAAAGGAGATTCCGTTGACCGCAGAAGTCGAAACGAAGCGTGCCAAGGGCGCCGGCTGGAAAGAGGTCTACGACACGCTGCGGACCGAAATCCTGTCGCTGACCATGGCCCCGGGTCACCTGCTCGATGAAACGACGCTGTCGGAGCGATTTGGTCTATCGCGCTCACCAGTGCGCGAAGCGCTGATCAGGCTCTCAGGCGAGGAATTGGTGGTCACGCTGCCCAACCGCAGCACGATAGTCGCGCCGATCGAGATCGCCACGTTCCCCAAATATGTCGAGGCCCTCGATATCGCTCAACGCATGAATACGCGGCTGGCCGCCGAACTGCGGACAGAGGCCGATCTGAAGGCAATTGCGCGGCGCCAGCGGGAATTCGAGGCCGCCGTGAAATCCGGCGATCATCTCGTCATGTCGGAAACCAACAAGCAATTCCACATGGCAATCGCTCGTGCCGGCCGCAATCCCTATTTGGCCTCGTTCTATGAGCGGCTTCTGGATCAGGGTCGGCGGATGCTCCACATGCATTTTGAGTTTCTGGAGAGAACCCATGAAGGCTATCTCCTCACCGATGAGCACCATCTGATGCTGGCGTCGATCAAAGCCAGGGATGTCGATCGCGCCGACAGCCTCGCGCATGCGCACACGCGCCAGTTCAGGGACAACTTCATCAACTTCATGAAGGAGAACTACACGACCGAAGTGTCTCTGGGGCACTACCGGGAAACGGCATAAAATCTCGCGGCGCCGCCACTGCGGATGACATGCGCCTCTGAACACCACATGGCGCATGCCAAGTACGCGCTGGTAGAAATCGATGGTCTCCGTCATATCCCTGACGGTGAGTACCACATGATCCAGGCCGGTTATCTTCATTAGTGCCACCTTTTGCTCCTAAAGCCGCGCACCTGCTTCGAATTCCGAGAAATGTCATGCATGCGCATTGCTTGAAACTGCCTTGCTTCCCTACGGCAGTCGAGAAACCATTATGCAATCCGACTTTGCGAAAATGGAAAGTCATGGCATTTTCTCCTCCATAAGGCACGGAACCTGTCGAACGTCATTTGCGCCGATGCCCGTGCATGGCTGGAGGAGCCAGTGCGGTGTGCAGCCAATTTGGTGGGTGAAATGTCACTGGATAAGACCAAATCCGAATAGACGCCGCAGCTAAGTGAGTCGCGCCCTCGTCGTCCTGGGCGTGGCCAGGAGAAGGCTGGTTTCGCTGCCGGTAATGCCGGGGATCAGCCTGATGCGGCGCAGCACCGCATCGAAATCGGTCAGCGAGGCGGTGCCGAGTTCGACCACAAGGTCCCAGCGGCCGTTGGTGGTGTGAACGGTGGAGACCTCGGGAAAGCCGCCGAGCGCCCTGATGACGCGATCCGCGGCATGGCCCTCGATCTCGATCATCATGACGCCGCGCATCCGCTGGTCAACCGCATCGGCGCGCAGCACTACCGTATAGCCGATGATCTCGCCCGATCTTTCGAGCCGCTCCATGCGCGCCCGCACCGTCGCGCGCGAGACGCCCAGATCGACCGCGAGATCGGAAATGCTGCGCCGCGCATCATGCCGCAGCAGCGTCACCAGCCGTTCGTCCAACGCATCCATGATTGTCCATTTCGATCAAGTCATATGCGCAATACGGTAGATTGCTCTTGCCGAAATGCCAATTCTTCCTGTTCAAACCGCCAGGCAGCGGTGGTTCAATTGTCCAATCAATCGCGAGGGCGGAAAGAAATCATGCGCTGCAGGATCGTTGGCGCGCCGGTACAGGACGGTGCGGGCAGGATGGGATGCGAGATGGGGCCGAGCGCGCTGCGCACGGCGGGGCTGGTCTCAGTGCTGGCCGATCTTGGCCATGAGGTCGAGGACTGGGGCGCGGTCGAGAAGGCCGTGGCCCGCCCGGTGACCCATGGTAACCTCGCGCTGAAGGCGCTGTCCGAGATTTCCGCCTGGACGGCGGCGATCGCCGAGACCGCCTATGCGGCTTCGCGCGACGCCATGCCGATCTTCCTTGGCGGCGACCACTCGATCTCCGCCGGCACCGTCTCCGGCGTGGCGCGCCGCGCCGCCGAGCGCCGCCGGCCGCTCTTCGTGCTGTGGCTCGACGCCCATCCCGATTTCCACACGCTCGACACCACCACCAGCGGCAATCTGCATGGCGTGCCACTCGCCTATGCGAGCGGGCAGGCGGGCTTCAAGGGCTATTTCCCGGATCTGCCTGAAGTCGTCGACCCGGCCCGCATCTGCGCCATCGGCCTGCGCAGCGTCGATCCGGCCGAGCGCCGCGCGATCACTGAAGCCGGCGTCACCGTGCACGACATGCGCGCCATCGACGAGTACGGCATCGCGCCGCTGCTGCGCGCCTTCCTGGCCCGCGTCGAGAATGAGAACGGCCTCCTGCATCTCAGCCTCGATGTCGATTTCCTCGACCCTTCGATCGCGCCGGCCGTCGGCACCACCGTTCCCGGCGGCGCCACTTTCCGCGAGGCGCATCTGGTGATGGAGATGCTGTCCGACAGCGGCCTGGTCTCCAGCCTCGACCTGGTCGAATTGAACCCGTTCCTCGACGAGCGCGGCCGCACCGCGACCCTGATGGTCGACCTCACCGCCAGCCTGATGGGCCGCCGCATTATGGACCGCCCGACCCGCAGCCATTCCGGGAGCCTCTGACCATGAGCCAGCCTTCGCGCCTTGCTATCGTCCCTTTCGTCAGCGTCGACCGCATGATGAAGCTGGTGCACGCCATCGGCGTCGAGCGCTTCCTCACCGAGCTCGCCGCCTATATCGAGGAGGATTTCCGCCGCTGGGAGCTGTTCGACAAGACGCCGCGCATCGCCTCGCACAGCCATGACGGCGTCATCGAGCTGATGCCGACCAGCGACGGCCGGCTCTACGGCTTCAAATATGTCAACGGCCATCCGAAGAACATGCGCGAGGGCCGCCAGACGGTCACCGCCTTCGGCGTGCTCGCCGATGTCGGCTCCGGATATCCGATGCTGCTCACTGAAATGACGATCCTGACGGCGCTGCGCACCGCGGCCACCTCTGCCCTCGCGGCCAAATATCTGGCGCCTAAGGGATCGCGCGTCATGGCCATCATCGGCAACGGTGCCCAGTCCGAATTCCAAGCCATCGCCTTCAAGGCGCTCACCGGCATCGACCGGCTGCGGCTTTACGACATCGACCGCCGGGCTTCGGAAAAATGCGCCCGCAACCTGGCCGGCAAGGGTTTCGACATCATCATCTGTTCGACCGGCCAGGATGCGGTGGAAGGCGTCGACATCATCACCACGGTGACGGCCGACAAGCAGTACGCCACCATTCTCACCGACAACATGGTCGGCACCGGCGTCCACATCAACGCGGTCGGCGGCGACTGCCCCGGCAAGACCGAATTGCATCGCGACATCCTGCTGCGCTCCGACATCTTCGTCGAGTTCCCGCCGCAGACGCGCGTCGAGGGCGAGATCCAACAGCTCGACGCCGACCATCCGGTGACCGAGCTGTGGCAGGTGATGACCGGCCAGGCTGAGGGCCGCAAGGCGCCCGAACAGATCACGCTGTTCGATTCCGTCGGCTTCGCCACCGAGGATTTTTCGGCGCTGCGCTATGTCCGCGACCAGCTCCAGGCGACCGGCCTCTACGAGGAGCTCGACCTGCTCGCCGACCCCGACGAGCCGCGCGACCTGTTCGGCATGCTGGAGAGGGCGGCAATGCAGCCGGCGGGTTGAGGGGGGCCTCCAGGGGCAGCAGCGAATTCCGCTGCCTTATGCGCGAAGTTCGGCGGCTGGAACTATTATTGCGTGATAGCGACTGACCGGAAGCGAGAGCGGATGGTCGCTGGTTCGGGAGACCACTGCCGTGAGGTGTGAACCAAGCGTAAAATGACTCAAATTCGCCCCGATTGGCCCAAGGCAAGGGCCAAAGCCGCGTCGGCTTGGCGTGTCCGAACTCCCCACCACCGACGCCGCGCTAGGCAATGGCGTATTCATTGGCCTCGAAAACATGGTGATGGACGCGGCCGGTGAACATCTTGAGAAGTTCGCTGGTCAGGTCGCGGCTCTGAAATCTCACGCTGGACTGAAGCGCCTTGTTACAAGTATCCATGTCGGGATAGCGGATGGCGAGCGCCATGGCATAGCCCGGCGCGCCGTCGTCACGAGCCGTGCCGTCCAGCACGCGCACTTCCTCGGCGCCCGGAAACTGCGTCCACAGGGGCACCAACCGCTCCCTGACGAAATGTCGGAACTCACTCTCGCGTCCGGCGTGGATCTCACCTTCAAAGAGTGCGTAGCGGATGATCATCGCGATGGTTCCTGATTTGCTTGCATTTGCACACCAAAGCCTTTGCGAGCGGATGCCGGCGGGAAGGCTTGCGGGCGCATCGCCTGAAGCGCCCGCGTTGACGATGCTATTTGCCCCAGATTTTCTTGTACTCGTCGCGGTAGCCGTTACCGGGATCAAACGAATTGTTGGGGCCGCCGTCGAACTCGACATTGTCGGCCGTCACCACATGCAGCGGCGACAGATAGCCGGACCATTTTTCGCCGGCCATGGCGCGGTTCAGTTCGTCGACCAACTGCCAGCCCTGCAGGTTGAGCGGCTCGGCCACCGTCACCTTCTGAAACTGGCCGGCGCGGATGCGCTGATAGGCTGATTCCGAGCCGTCGCCGGCGGCGACATTGATCGGCGCATCGGTGCCGGCCTTGCCGGCAGCCGCGAGCGAAGGACCCATGAAATCGAAATAGAGGTCGTTGATGGCCAACGAATGCGTCCAGGCATCGCCGTATTTCTGCAGCAGTGAGGTCGTCAGCTGTGGCATGCGCTGCGAAGTCTCGGCGATCGGCGTGTCGACATATTCGAGCACCTTACCGCCAAGCCGCTCGATCTCGGCCTTCATCTTGTCGGCCTTGGCGATGGCAATCGCATAGGTCGAGTCGGTGAAGATGACGACGCCGGGCTTGCCCTTGGCGTCGGCATAGGCCCAGTCGGCGGCGGCGGTGGAGACCTGCATGGCGTCGGTCGACACGTTGGCGAAGACGCCGGCTTTTTCGTCAGGTCCGATCACCGGGCCGGCATGCCAGGACACCAGCGGAATGCCGGCGGCCTTGGCCTGCTCCAGTGCCGGCGCCTGCTCGACGGCGTCGAAACCGTTGATGACAATGCCGTTGGGCTTCAGCGCCATCGCCTGGCCGAAAGCGGCGGTGCGGCCGCCAATCGAGCCGGCGCCGTCGATGACCTTGACCTCCCAGCCGATCGCTTTGGCGGCTTCCTCAACACCGGTGGTGACGCCGAGAATGCCGCCGTTTTTGAGGTCGCCGGCCAAAATGACGATGGTCTTGCCGGGCTGCGCCTTCGGCCCAGTGGTCGGACCGTCCCAGGCCGTGACCTTCTGGGCATACTTCTGCACCACCGCCATGGCATCAGCCATCGCGTCCGCCCTCGCCTGACCGGAGAACAGAACCGGAGTGGCAATGGCCATCGCCATCCAGGCGACGGAAGCGTTTAAAAATGTCCTGCGTTGCATGTTGGTACCTCCCTTAGCTTTCAAGAATTTGCGTGCGATTTGGAACGTTGCGGTGGAACGTCGGCGCCCCCTCACCGACTGATATCTCCGGCAACCGGGCCAACCCCGGCCGGATGGGCGTCGACGTAGATGGCGTAGAGCGATGTCTGCGCAGTGATGTAGAGGCGGTTGCGCTTGGGGCCGCCGAAACAGAGATTGGAGACCAGTTCAGGAACCAGCACCCGGCCGATCAGTGTCCCGTCCGGCGCGTAAACCCGCACCGAGTCGGCGCTGGACGACCAGATGTTTCCGTCGCGATCGACGCGGAACCCATCGAACATGCCGGCTCGACATTCTGCAAAAATGTCACTTGCCCGAACCGAGCGGCCGTTGTCAGCGAGTCCATACGCGTGGATGGCGCGCGGCAGGCCCGGCACATGGCTGGCGCCGGTGTCCGAGACATAGAGTATCTTCTCGTCGGGTGAGAAGGCGAGACCGTTCGGCTGCACCCTATCGGTGATGACAGTGGTCAGTTCGCCCGCGGCCTCGTCAAACCGGTAGACGTGAGAGCCACCGATCTCTGGATTGGCGATCTTGCCCTCATAGTGGCTGTCGATGCCGTAGACGGGGTCGGTGAACCAGATCGTTCCGTCGGATTTGACCACCACATCGTTGGGCGAATTGAACCGCTTGCCATCGACGCTTTCGATCAGGGCCTGCCAGCGGCCGTCATGCTCGAGCCGGGAGACCCGGCGCCCGCGATGCTCGCAGCCGACGACGCGGCCTTCGCGATCAAGTGTGTGGCCGTTCTGGTTGTTGCATGGCGTCTCGAAGACACTGACGGAGCCGTCGGTTTCGTCGTAGCGCAGCAGCCGGTCGTTGGGGACGTCAGACCACAGCAAATGCTTTGCCGATGGCACATAGACAGGACCTTCTGCCCAGCGGCTGCCGGTCCACAACCGTTCGAGCTTGGCATGGCCGATGATCAGCTTGCCGAAACGGTCGTCCAGAATCTCGTAGTCGCTCATACTGTCGTTCCGAATAGGTTCCGGCACCGGGAGTGCGGCCGCGGGCCGATTACTCCGCGGGTGGCTGGGCGTTCCTGATCCTGACGTGCTGGGCGGCACCGCGCTTACGTTGGGCGTAGCCGGCGATGCCGATGGCGACGAGCAGTGTCACCCCGTTGAACAGCGGCTCGACGAAAAAGGAGCCGCCAAACTGCTGGATGCCGGAAATGCCGACGGCCAGGATGATGACGCCGGTCATCGTGCCCCAGACATTGACGCGCCCAGGCTTGATGGTGGTCGAGCCGAGAAAGGCGCCGACAAGCGCCGGCAGCAGATATTCCAAACCAACGCTCGCTTGGCCGATGCGCAGTTTGGAGGCAAGCAGCACGCCGGTCAGCGCCGTCAGGAAACCCGAGGAGACGAAGGCGCCGATGACGAAGCGGCGCACAGGAATGCCATTCAGCGCCGCAGCCTTTGGATTGGCGCCGATGGCGTAAACGTAACGGCCGATCGGCAGGTATTCGAGGATGATCCACAGCGCGACGGCGATGGCCAAGACATAGAGGCCGGTGATTGGCAGCCCGAACACCATGGTGCCGTTAAGCGCATAAAAACCGTTGGGCAAAACGCCAACGACTTGCCTGCCGCCCGTGTGCCAGAGCGCCAGTGCATAGAGCACGGTGCCGGTGCCGAGCGTGGCGATGAAGGAATCGATGCGGGCGACTTCGACCAGCAGGCCGTTGAGGAAGCCGGTCGCGGCTCCGAGCAGCAACACAATCAGCACCGCTAGCGGCCATGGGAAGCCGAACATTGTCTGCAGGCTGATGGCGAGGATGTGCCACAAGACGATGCCATAGCCGACTGTCAGGTCGATGCGACCCGACGCCATCGGTATCATCGCAGCCAGTGACAACAGCGCAATGATCGCCTTGTCGGAAATGATCGAACGCAGATTGAGCAGCGTCGGAAAGGTGTTCGGCAGCAGGATCGAGAACAGCAGGATCAACAGCACGGTCAAGATCACCAGCCCGTAGACAGGCAAAAGCCGGGCGATCTTCTGCCTCATGGATAGGCTGGCCATCTCACCGCGGGTCGGCTCAAGCGCGCTGGATTCGATCGATTGCATGGGCTTTGCTCCCAAAAAAATCAGGCGGCTTCGGAAGCCGATGCCGCAGTGATCACGGCGGACGTGGTGAGGTCTTTTCCAGTCAGTTCGCGCACGATGCGGCCGCGCGAAAACACTAGGGCACGATGGCAGATATGAGCGATCTCCTCGAAGTCGGTCGACACGACGACGACCGCCAGGCCGGCTTCGAGCGCGTGCCCGATCAGCCGGTAGATCTCGGCCTTGGCGCCGACATCGACGCCGGCTGTCGGGTCCTCGGCGATCAGCAAGGTACGGCCGGTGTGCAGCCAGCGCCCAACCACAACTTTCTGCTGATTGCCACCGGACAATGCCTCGATCGGCAGGTTCGGATCATTGGGGCGCAAGCCCACCGAGGCGCCGATGGCTTGCGCAAGGGCTGCCTCTTTGTGGGGCGCCAAGAACGAGAACAGGCCACGCATCCCGGCGCCTGGATTAAGAAAGCTGTTTTCTCGGATCGACAGCGAGGCTGCGATCGATTCCTCAGTGCGGTCGCGCGCGATTAGCCCGACGCCGGACGCCATCGCGGCGATCGGGCTCGACAGATCCGGCGTGGCGCCGCGGATGGTCACCGTGCCGGCAAATGGCTGGCAGCCGAACAAAGCACGACCGACCAGTTCCTGCCCGGCCCCGCGCAGCCCGACCAGGCCAAGCAGCTCGCCCTTGCGCACCTCGAATGACACCGGGCCGGCGCCGACGCAAACCAGGTCGCGGACGGCACAGATGGTCTCACCGGCCTCGGTCTCTACCTTGGAGAAAACCTGGCTTACCGGACGGCCGACGATCATCTCGACCAGTTCTTCCGGCCTGGTGTCGGCGACCTGCTTCTGCCCGATCAGCCTGCCGTCACGCAGGACCGCTACCCTGTCGGCGATGCGGAAGATTTCATCAAGCCGGTGTGAGACATAGATCATGCCGACGCCGCGCTGCTTGAGCGGGCGTATCGCGTCGAACAGACGCTCGACCTCGTCGGCCGGGAGGCTGGCGGTCGGTTCGTCGAGCACGAGCACATCGGCCTCGGTGGCTAGCGCGCGGGCAATGGCGACCAGTGATTTTTCGGTCCGGGTCAGATCCTGGACGCGCGTCGTCGGATCGAAGTCGCAACCGACCAGCTTCAGCGCTTCACGTGCCCGCTCCTCGGTGGCGCGCCAATCGATGAGGCCGGAGCGCAGTGAAAACCCTTGGGCGAGGCCGACGTTCTCGCCGACCGTCATCCATTCGATCAGGCCGAGATCCTGATGGATGAAGGCCACGGGCTGGCGCTGGTTGGGACGTGGCGGGTGATGGTGATAGGGCTCGCCACAAAACAGTATCTGGCCGCCATCAGGCCGGTAGATCCCGGCAAGCGTCTTGATCAGCGTCGACTTACCGGCGCCGTTCTCGCCGAGCAGCGCCAGGATCTCGCCCTTGCCGACATCGAGTGTCACGTCGGAGAGAGCGCGGGTGCCGCCAAACTCCTTCGTAATCGACTTGAACTCGATCAGTTTTTCGTGGGCCACAATCGCGTTCCTTCCGAGATCGCCAAATTATGTTATCGATAACATTTCAGGGCGTCAAGCATCAAATTCGGAGCGATCGATCAGGCGGACTTACCGTCGAGCAGGCGCATCATCTCCGCCGAGTCCTTCGGCCCCAAACCGGCAGCGCAAAGGAGGCGGTGGATCTCGACGACCTGCCCGGTCATCGGCAGCGGCGTCCTGGTCTTCAGCGCGAAGGATTGCAGAGAATCCAGATCCTTCAGCATGTTGTCGATGCGGCCGGTCGGCGAATAGTCGCGTGCGGCGAACTTCGTCATGAATTCCTGCATGATGCTGGAATCGGCGCGCCCGCCCTTGAGCGCCGCCGGGATCGTCCGGGGATCGACACCGCCGGCCTCGGCAAGCTTGACCGCTTCGGCAACCGCCTGGAACAGAACCGCGCAAAACAGCTGGTTGATGAGCTTTGTCGTCTGCCCTGCCCCGCTTGGACCCATCAACGTGTAATTGGCGCAAAGATGTTGCATCACGGCGCGGGCGCGTTCGAAGTCGGCCCGCTCTCCGCCGGCCATCACCGTCAGCCGGCCGGCCAATGCGCCGGGAACGCCGCCCGACAGCGGGCAGTCGAGCCATTTCATGCCCGTCTCGGCCGCCAGTTTTTTTGCCATCCGCGCGGTGTCGGCAGGATCAATTGATGACATGTCAATCAGCAGCTTTTCGGACGACGCTGTGGCAGCGGCACC
Source organism: Mesorhizobium sp. ES1-3 (assembly GCF_020164795.1). Classification (NCBI taxonomy): domain Bacteria; kingdom Pseudomonadati; phylum Pseudomonadota; class Alphaproteobacteria; order Hyphomicrobiales; family Phyllobacteriaceae; genus Mesorhizobium; species Mesorhizobium sp. ES1-3. The sequence goes on along the minus strand of NZ_JAIUGW010000020.1, from coordinate 57,488 downwards.
GCCTTCGCCGAACACCACCGCGCGCACGATGTCGGCATGGTTGAGGCTGAGGATGACGAAGTCATTGGCCCGCGTCGCCTCGGCAACCGACACCGCCGATGCCGCACCTTTGGCTGTCAGCGCCGCGACCTTGGCCTTGTCGAGATCGAACACCGTCACCTCTTGCTTTGTCTCGATCAGCCTTGTGGCGATCGCCGATCCCATGATGCCGGCGCCGATGACGGCGACTTTCGTTGCTTGGATCATCTCAACGTGCCTCTCTCTTCAACTTGGCGGCCGGAACGATGCCGAGGGCGCTAAGCCCATTCAGCGCCGCATCTGCGATACTGTCCACCGGAGCGTCGATGTCGACGGTGACCACCAGCGGCTCGCCGGCAGGACTCTCCAGTGCGGCGAACTGGCTGTCGAGCAACGCCGGAGGAAAGAAATGGCCGCGGCGTTCCGCCAATCTCGCCTGGAGCACCGCGCGCGTCCCTTCGAGATGCACGAAGAACACCGGTCCGTTTGCCGCCTGACGCAACCGGTCGCGGTACGATGTCTTCAGCGCCGAACAACTGATGACAAGCCCACGGCCCTGTTGGCGCGCCAGACATAAGGCCGCGCCGACCAGATCGAGCCACGGCAAGCGATCCTCGTCGGTCAGCGCCATGCCCGCAGACATTTTTTCGACATTGCCGTACGGATGCAACGTGTCGCCTTCGACAAAGGCAAGGCCAAACCGCGCGGCGATCTCGATGCCGACGCTGGTCTTGCCGCATCCGCTCACACCCATCACGACGATGAGTGCAGGCTCAAAGGCAGGTGGTGATGCCGCCGTCGACATAAAGCGTGTGTCCATTGACAAAAGAAGAGGCCGGGCTAGCCAGGAACACCGCGGCACCAACCAGTTCGCCGACGTCGCCCCAGCGTCCTGCCGGCGTGCGGTTGGTCAGCCAGGCCGAAAATTCGGGATTGTCGACCAGCGCCTTGTTGAGCGGAGTCTTGAAATAGCCCGGAGCAATGGAGTTGACCTGCAGCCCGTGCTTGGCCCAATCGGCGCACATGCCGCGCGTCAGGTTGCGCACCGCGCCCTTTGTGGCGGTGTAGGGCGCAATGTTGGTGCGCGCCAGTTCGCTTTGCACCGAAGCGATGTTGATGATCTTGCCGCGCTTACGTGGGATCATGTGCCGCGCCACCGCCTGCCCGACGAAGAAAACGCTGGAGATGTTGGTCCGCAACAGCTCCTCCCATTTGTCGGCGGGAAAGTCCTCGAGCGGCGTGCGGAATTGCATGCCGGCATTGTTGATCAAGATGTCGATGGCGCCGATGCCAGCCTCGATTTCGGCGACGCCGTTCGCTACAGCCGCATGATCTGTGACGTCGAAGATAGCGCTATGGGTTTTGAAGCCTCTCATTGTCAGCGCATCCGCCGCCGCCTCAATTTTGCTGGCGGTGCGGCCGTTGAGCACGATCTCAGCGCCGTGCTCAGCCAGCCCTTCCGCCAGGGCCAGGCCGATGCCCTGCCCCGACCCGGTGATCAGCGCCCGCATGCCGGTCAAGTCGAACAATGAACTGCCCATAGGCCCTCCCGCGAGATGTCCTGAAGCAGACGCGATTTGCGTTGCGCTTCGCCAATGCCTATTGACATGGATGTTATCGATAACATAGTCAATGGGAAAAAATGAACTGGGAGCAGAGAGCGCCATGACCGACATTTTGATGACTGGCCCCTATCCGGAATGGGACATGGAGGACCTCGAGCGCACCTATCGCGTTCACAAGCTTTGGCAGGTCCAGGACAAGGACGCGCTGATCGCCAGCCATGCCGGCACCATCCGCGCCATCGCCACCCGGGGCGAGCTTGGCGCCAGCGCCGCGCTGATGGCGAAGCTGCCGAAGCTCGAGATTGTTTCCTGCTACGGCGTCGGCACCGACGCCATCGATCTAGCCTACGCCAGGGCCAACGGTATTCGCGTCACCAACACGCCTGATGTGCTGACCGAGGACGTGGCCGACATCGGCATCGGTCTGCTGCTTGCCGTCGCGCGAAAAATCCCGCAGGCCGACGCCTATGTGCGCGATGGAAGCTGGCGCAAGGGGAATATGGGGCTGGTCACGCGTGTCTGCGGAAAAAGGCTGGGCATTGTGGGCATGGGCCGTGTCGGCGCGGCAGTGGCCAAACGCGCCGCGGCCTTCGACTGCGAGATCGCCTATTTCGATGTGCGCAAGCGCGAGGACCTGCCTTACGACTTCTGCGGCGATCTGGTCGAGCTGGCGCGAACGAGCGAATTCCTGATCGTCACGCTGGCTGGCGGCGACAGCACAAAGCACATCATCAATGCTGCGGTATTGGCCGCACTCGGACCGGACGGCATCGTGATCAACATTTCGCGCGGCAGCACGGTCGACGAGACGGCACTGCTGACGGCGTTGGAATCGGGAACGATCAAAAGTGCCGGGCTGGACGTGTTCTGGAACGAGCCGACGATCGACGAGCGATTCCTGAGGATTTCCAACGTCGTACTTCAACCGCACCACGCCAGTGGTACGGTAGAGACCCGCAAGGCGATGGGGCAGCTGGTTCGCGATAATCTTGCCGCCCATTTCGGCGCAAAATCCTTGCTGACACCGGTCGTCTGAGAAAGGATCGCCCCCATGAAGTCGATCGTCATCCACGCGGCAAAGGATTTGAGGATTGAAGAGACCGATCCGGGGACTCTCGGCACGGGGCAAGTCGAGATATCAGTCGAAGCTGGCGGCATCTGCGGCTCGGATCTGCACTATTACAACCACGGCGGCTTCGGCGCGATCCGCCTGCGCGAACCGATGATCCTCGGCCACGAGGTCGCCGGCACGGTCAGGGCGCTGGGCAGCGGCGTCTCCTCTCTCGCCATCGGCGACCGCGTCGCAATCTCACCAAGCCGGCCGTGCAATGCCTGCCGCTACTGCCTGCAAGGCATGCAGAACCAGTGCCTCAACATGCGTTTTTACGGCAGCGCCATGCCGATGCCGCACATCCAGGGCGCCTTCCGTCAGCGCCTCGTCGCCGAGGCGTGGCAGTGCCACAAGGTCGCCGACGACGTTTCCATCAACGAAGCCGCCTTCGCCGAGCCTTTCGCTGTCACGCTGCATGCGGTGAACCGCGCCGGATCGCTGCTCGACAAGCGAGTGCTTGTCACCGGTAGCGGTCCGATCGGCGCGCTTTGCATCCTCGCCGCAAGAGCCCACGGCGCGCGTGAGATCGTTGCGACCGATGTCATGGACGGCGTGCTGGCCAAGGCTTTGGAGATCGGCGCCGACCGCACTATCAATGTCGCTGCCGAGGGCGACAAGCTCGCCGCCTACAATGTCGACAAAGGGAGCTTCGATGTGATGTTCGAAGCCTCCGGTAATGAGCGCGCCTTGCGGGGCGGGCTCGACGTCCTGAAGCCGCGCGGCGTGCTGGTGCAGCTCGGCCTTGGCGGCGACCTGTCGATCCCGCAAAACCTCATCGTCGCCAAGGAGATCGAGATGCGCGGCAGCTTCCGTATTCACGACGAGTTCGCACTTGCCGTCGACTTGATCAACCGGCGCCGCGTCGACGTCAAACCGCTGCTGACCGGGGTCTATCCGATCGATGAGGCGATCGCCGCTTTCGAGGTCGCCGGCGACCGCAACAAGTCGATGAAGGTGCAAATCGCCTTCTGAAAGTCCGCTGAACGCGCGGTTGCGCGCAACTCAAACAACGTCGGCACCAATCGCAGCCAACGCGGCGCGAGCCACGTCGAAATCGTGTTCGCCGGTTCCCGAACCAACTCCGATGCCACCGGCCAGACGGCCGTCGAAGCGGATTGGCAGGCCGCCAGGTAGATTGGTCACGCTACCTTGCGAAGCGATCCCGGCACAAAGCGCCGCATCGGGCGCCATGCCGCCTGTAGCAGCGTTGACCGACGCCACCGTGCGCGCCTTTGCTTGTGCCGTGCGCAGGCTGAGAAACCGGGCACCGTCCATGCGCAGACTGGCCAATGTCTCGCCGCTCGCATCGACGATCACAAGACATTGCGGTACGCCAATGGCGGTCGCGCGTGCCGAGCCGGCCGCGACCGCCTTCAACGCTCCGGCATGCGTGAGGCTGATGGTTTCGCGAAACATGGCCATTGAACCGCCCTTCTTCCTCATGTCGGGGGGCTCAGGTACTTTCGCGCTCAACCACGCGATAGGCTGTCAGAACGATTTCCTGGTCTCGCTTTTTCTCGTCACCACGGATGATCTGGATTAGCCTGCGGGCAGCCTGCCGGCCGATGCCGTAGCAGTCCACATTCACGGTGGTGATGCCGGGGTGGCAAAAGGCGGCGACCTCATAGTCGCCAAAGCCAGCAATGGCGATGTCTTTCGGCACCTGCAGGCCACGGCGCTTGCATTCCATTAGCGCGCCGAAGGCCGACAGGTCCGAGACGCAAAGCACCGCCTCGGTGTCGGGCCAGCGCTCAAGCATGCTGACGAGCGCCTGGCCTCCCTGCTCGATGGAAATCGGCGGCACGCCGAAGGACACGAGGCGGCCGGGCGGCAGACCCAGCTCCTCTATGGCCCTGACAAAGCCTTCGCGCCGTTGGCTGCCTCGCGTATCGCGTGAGGTTGTGCCGCCGATATAGCCGAACTTCCGGTACCCCTTCCTGGCCAGCGTCTTGACGAGCAGGCCCATCGCCTCCTCGTTGGAAAAGCCGACGACCTGGTCGATGGGCCTGACCGGCAACTCCCAGGTTTCGACCACCGGGATGCCAACGCTTGCCAGCAGGCGGCGTGCCCGTTCCGTGTGGGCGCCGCCGGTCAGAATTATGCCTTCCGGCCGCCGGCGCAGCATCGCTTCGATCAGCCTCTCTTCCTTCTCTATCGTGTAGTCCGTGTAGCCGAGCAAGAGCTGAAGTCCCGTGCTCTCCAATTCATCGGTAATGCCGCGCGCTGTGTCGGCAAAGTTCGAATTGTTGATGGAGGGCACGATCGCCGCAACGAAGCCGGTCTTGCGCGACGACAGCGTGCCGGCCGACTGATCGAGCACGTAGCCGAGGTCGTTGACCGCGGCCATGATCTTCTCGCGCGTCGTCTTCGAAACACGGCTGCCCTCCTTCAGGGCACGCGAGACGGTCATCGCCGATACTCCCGCGCGCTCCGCCACGTCGGCCATTGTCGGCGCGTGGCTCTCGACGGATTTCGAAGAAACAGCCTTGGCCATCAGATCGTCCCATCGATAGGTAGTACTGGTCCGCGCGCTGCCACAGGCACGAGTGCAGCGCGCCAACGCAGCAGCTTGATCTGACGTCCACCCCAGTTCATGCCCCCCCCCTTGATAATCGGACTGCCGCCCGCATGTTATCGATATCACGCCGCCTTGGCAACACGCGTCGGCGGGCGACTGCGCTTCGATTTGTCGCTGAAAGAGAGATCGGCAAATGGGTTCTTCTGCTCGGGGAATCCCAAGTGGCGAAAATAATCGCCGTAGAGTGATCACAGGTTGCCCATGTTGCGGTTGCCAGTCGAGGCTGAGCGATCGCTGGGACCCTCGTCCGACGCCACCCGGTCGAGCCAGTATTTATGAACCTTCAGCGCGTCCTCGCGCGTGATCTTGCTCATCGGCTTGTCCTCGACCAATTCGATGAACACATCGACGCTCATCTGCCGCTTGGCCTTCCAGCGCTTGCGCTGATCCGGGCTCTCGGTGCGAAGCTCATCGCGAACGATCTAGGAAAAATAGACCTTGAGCGCTTCGGATATCTTTTCATCAGGTCGTTCGACCATGCCTGCGACAGCGCCCACCACAGGCGATTTCGCCGGCTCAGATATCGTGTTTTCGAAGCGCTGTAGAATGGTCTCCAACGGTTCGGCGGTGAGAATCTCGGCGAGCGACCGATAAACGAATCCCAGCGACTCGATGCGCTTGATGGCTTGGTCGTATCGGACGCGCGCCGCCTGTGGATTTTCACCCAGCATCAACGATGCCCACAGAGCATTGTCGGCTGCCTCGTTGAGATCTCGGGCGGTACGCGCCTTTTTTCGGTCAGTGGTGCCGAGGGCGCGCCGAACGAATGCACCGCGCCGGTCGAGGTCGCCGACCTCCTTGGGCACGCGGCGATAGTAGTGGAAATGAACGCCCCTCAATTGCAGGAAGCGGTCAGGATGTTGCTCTTCACGACGTCGTCCCACGGTACCAATCCGCTTTTTGTATCACAATAGGTAACACAATACGTAACACAAAACGGCAAAACGCCGCAATGGCAGAGCCTTGCTTTGCGAATTTCTGCTGCGAAGTCAGATACTTACGAGGGAAATCCGATGGTACCGTTGGCTGGGATCGAACCAGCGACCTCCGGATCCACAATCCGGCGCTCTAACCATCTGAGCTACAACGGCACGTCTTAACGTTAGTAGCAGGATCGAGGTGGAAGGTTCATTCTCCGCGATCCGCTCTGTCGTTCGGCGATGCGTCCTTACGGGCTTATGAATTCTAATTCAAGGCTTTTGCAAAGCAAAGGCCACTTCCCCACAGCGGTGCACCCATATCGCCGGGCAAAGAAAAAGGCCGGCGGGAGGAGGTGCCGGCCTTTTCCTGTTACGAGCCAGCGGGAGGAGGTGCTGGCTGGTCACCCCGGAGGTGGAGGGAGGAGGTTCCACCCGCCGGGTATTCAATTGACCGTCACTATCTCACATCTATTTGTCCGACAAAATGCGACCTTTTGCTGCATCCGCGGACGATGCGCATTTATTAGGCGGCCTTGATTTCCTTGATCGCCTTTTCGAAGGCGGTCTTGATCGGCTTCGAGACATCCTCGGCCGCCTTGGAGGCAACAGCCTGGAAGTCCTTGGCCTGCTCGACGCTCAGTTCGACGCGCTTGCGCAGGAAGGCGGTCTGCAGTTCGACAACTTCCGACAGCGACTTGGCACCGATCAGGGCTTCGAGATGCGAGAAGCCGGCCTCGGCGTTGGCGCGCAGCGCCGTGATGGTCTTGAGCGACAGATCGCTGGAAACAGCCTTGGCTGTTTCGTAGGTCGACTCCAGGGCCTTCTGGGTCTCCTCGGCACCAGTCTTGAGCTTGGCGTAGGCCTCCTTCGACTGCTCAACGCCCTTTTCGGCGAAAGCGCGCATCTGGTCGGTGGCCTTGGAAGCGTCGAAGCTCGGGAATTCAACGTTTTCGATCGTCTCGGCAGTCTTGGTCCTGGACATTTTCCATCCTTTTCAGCGGCAGCGGCTTTGACAGAAAGCCGTCTCGTTCATGTATGATGGCAATATAAAGGCAAATTTTGTGCATTGCAATATCTTTGTTGCAGTGCACAAAAAAATGTTTTTGGCCGTTAACCAAACGGCCAAAATTCAGCCTTTGCACGTTCTGGCTTGTGGACCTTCGTGGCTGCGGCTTTTATTAACAAAGCGTTAACTGCAAATTCGCCGCTCCGTGAGGGTCCGCCAAGCGCATGCCGTCCGAATATTCCTTCCTCGACGTCGCCGTGCTCGACGCGGTCCGCCAGCGGTTTGCCGCCGGCGACGCGATCGCGATCCTGTCGGTGGACCTCGAGCAGGTGGTCTGGGCCAATGGGCCTGGAGCCGCCATGTTCGGCTATCCCGATATCGAAGCGATCATCGGCGCGTCGACGCGGCTGCCGCTGATCGCGCGCCGTCAGATCATGGCGACCAGCGGTTTCCCGCAGATCGGCGGCGATCGCTCGATCACGGTGCGCCTGGCAACCGGCATGACCAGCCGCGCCGTCGGCTTTCTTGCCAGTGCCGTGACGCTGCCCGACGGCGAGAACGCCATCATGCTGGCGGTGCCTGCGGCGCAGACCGGTTCGCGCAGTGCCGCCGAGATCGCCGGCCGGGCGATCAGCGGCTTAACCGAAGACGGCCATTTCATTGCCTTCGTCGATGCCAAGGGCAATGTCGAGGCCGCCTCGGAAGGATTTTCGGCGCTCGGCATCCAGCCCGCGACACTGGCGGCCCTGGTGGCCGACGTCGCGGCCGAGGGCGAGCGCATCGTCAAGCGCCTCGTTCCGGGCGGCAGGACCTCCTACCCGGCGGGCCTCGCCCGATTGACGCCGGAGCGGCATCTGCTGGTGGTGATCGACGAGGACCAACTCGAAGACAGCGCATCTGCCGCGGCGGCTTCGGGGGACGGCTCGTCCGCGGCAACGGAAGGCCCCGCCAAAGAGACTGGCGCCACAACGGAGGCAGCGGAAACCGCCGCGCCAGAATCCAGGTCTCGGCAGGACAATCAGCCGACAACAGATGTTTCGCGGACGGAGGCGATCGAACGGTTGCCGGCCGCTGCCGAGATCGAACAGGAGCCCGCCCCTTCCGAGCCCGTGGCTGACGATATGCCTGAACGGGCAAAGCGGGAGATCGAGGAGCCGACCGCGCCGGCACCGGTCGCCGCCGACAATGACCAGCCGGCGGCGGGCACGCCGGCACAGCATGATCATTGGTATTTCAATGCCGGAGAAGACGACGCGCCGGCCGCGCCGGAACCCAAAAGCACGACCGAGGCTGGCACCGAGGCTTCGGTGGACAGCGTGAAGCAGGACGAGGTCCCCTCCCCGGCAGCCCCGACTACAGCTTCGGCCACCCGGACGATAGACCGCTCGGCGGCACCGCTGCGTTTCGTCTGGCGTACCGACGCCGAGGGCAAGTTCAGCGCGCTGTCGCATGAATTCGCCGATGTCGTCGGCCATCCGGCCGCCGACGTGATCGGCCGACGCTTTAGGGATGTCGCGGCGACCTTCGGCCTTGATGCGTCCGGCGAGATCGCCGGCCTGCTGGAGCGGCGCGACACCTGGTCCGGCCGCTCGGTGCTGTGGCCGGTCGTCGGCACCGACCTGAAGATCCCGGTCGACCTGGCGGCATTGCCTGTCTATGGCCGCAGCCGCGCTTTCGAAGGCTTCCGCGGCTTCGGCGTCGCGCGAACCGGGGATGCGGTCGTCGATCCGGAGGCGATCGGCATGGCATTGGTGCCCAATGGCGAGAGGCCGGCGGCACCGAAACCGGAAGCCGTGGAGACGGTGCCTGAAGAACCAGAGGCCGGAGAGCCAAAGCCATCGGATCCGTTCAAGGGCGAAGTGCCGGCGCTGGTCATCGTACCGAAACCGGAGCGGCGGTTCGCCGACAAGGTCATCCGGCTGGCCGAACACAGGCAACCAGCCAATGACAAGGGGCTGTCGACGCTGGAACGCAGCGCGTTCCGCGAGATCGGCGAGCGTCTGAAGAAAGAAAGTTCCACGGCAGAGCCGCCGGAGGCTGAAGCAATAAAGCCGGCAAGGCAGGCGGAACCAGATGCCGGGACAGGCTCTTTGTCGGAGCCGCAAGACACGACCAAGCCGGCGACCAATGCGAAGCCGCCGGCGGACATCGCCACCTCGGATGCGGAACCAACAGAGTCGACCCAGGAACCGGTGGCCGACCCGGCGCATGAGATACCAGCGCCCGATGCGGAAGACGAGCCGGATGCGGGCGAACCTTCCACGGGCGATGCCGAGGATCAGAGGGATCTGGCGCGGCTCGACGGTGCGGAGCCGGATCAGGTCGAACAACAGACACCGACCTCCGAATCTCCGCAGCCGTCGGCCTCGGGCTCCCTGCTCGACTATGCCGGCAAAGAGCACGAGCCTGCCCGTGCCGCCGGCGGCACCGACGAGGCGCCGGCGCCCGAGGCGCAGGAGATAATCGGGGATGGCGAGGCGCCGGCGCAGGCAGGGCCTGCCAAGGCACCGCCGGCCGATGGCGACGGCATGACGTCAGACGATTTTCGCGACGCCGAGGACAATGAGGATTGGGCCGACGAGGAAGCGGCAGCGTCAAGCGCGCCTGCGGCCGCCGGCGAAACCGGCGGCACGCATGAAACGACCGAAACAATTGCCGAGCGACCACGCCTGCAAGTGCCGCCACTCAAAACCGCAGGGTTCATGCCGTCGGCTTTTTCCGTCGGCAACGAAAACAAGACGCCGGATACATCGCTTCTCGGCAAGCTGCCGGTGCCGCTCATCATCCATTCGGGCGATCAGTTGCACTATGCCAACGAGGAATTCCTCGACCTGACCGGGTACGGGACGCTGGAGGATCTGGAGGATGCGGGCGGCCTCGGCGCTTTGTTTGCCGATCCTTATGCCGGTGACGGCGCCTCCGACGGCAGCGACCGGGCGCTGCGGCTGAAGACGCGCGACGGACAGGAATTTCCGATCGACGCCATCCTGCGCTCCGTACCCTGGCGCGATGGCAAGGGCCTGATGCTGGTCGTTCGCCGTTCCGGCGAGGATGATGCGCCTGTGGCCCTGCACGCGATCGGCGAGGAGCCGACGCAGCCCGACATTTCCGAGCTCAAGGCACGGATCGCCGAGATGCGCACCATCATCGACACCGCCACCGACGGGGTCGTGCTGATCGGCAGCGACGGCACCATCCGTTCGATCAGCCGCCCGGCCGAGGCGCTATTCGGTTTCGACAGCGACGAGGTGACCGGCAAGCCGTTCGCCTCGCTGTTTGCCATCGAGAGCCAGCGCGCGGCGCGCGACTATCTCACCGGCCTGTCGGAGCCTGGCGTGGCGAGCGTCTTGAATGATGGCCGCGAGGTGATCGGCCGCGAAGCACAGGGGCGCTTCATCCCGCTGTTCATGACCATCGGCCGGCTGCCCAACGACAGCGGCTTCTGCGCCGTGGTGCGCGATATCACGCAGTGGAAGCGGGCCGAGGAGGATCTCACCCAGGCGCGTGCCGTGGCCGAACGCGCTTCCTCGCAGAAGACCGATTTCCTCGCCCGCATCAGCCATGAGATCCGCACGCCGCTCAACGCCATCATCGGCTTTTCCGAACTGATGGTCGACGAGAAGTTCGGGCCGGTCGCCAATGACCGCTACCGCGACTATCTGCGCGACATCAACCGCTCGGGCAACCACGTGCTCGACCTGGTCAACGATCTCCTGGATATCTCGAAGATCGAGGCCGGCCAGCAGGAAATGGCCTATGAGGCGGTGTCGCTCAACGATACGCTGGCCGAAACCGTGGCGATGATGCAGCCGCAGGCCAACCGCGAACGCGTCATCATCCGCTCCAGCTTCGCCTCGCGGCTGCCGGAAGTGGTGGCCGACCTGCGCAGCGTGCGCCAGATCGCGCTCAACATCCTGTCCAACGCCGTCCGCTACACCCAGGCCGGCGGCCAGGTGATCGTCTCGACCGCCTACGAGACCTCGGGCGACGTCGTCATGCGGGTGCGCGACACCGGCATCGGCATGAGCCAGTCCGAGATCGAGCAGGCGCTGAAGCCATTCAAGCAGATCAACGCCCTGAAGCGCGGGCGCGGCGACGGCACCGGCCTTGGCCTGCCGCTGACCAAGGCCATGGTGGAAGCCAACCGCGCCCGCTTCAGCATCAATTCGACACCCGGCGAGGGCACGCTGGTGGAGGTCGCGTTCCCGTCGACTCGGGTGCTGGCGGAATAGCAAGCCGAAAAGAAAAGGCGCCCAGAGGACGCCTTAAGAGATGGGATTGCTGTCACAACGGGGGCTTGAGCTGAATTCAGATCCTCCGGGGGCTGAGGAACGGGATTTCTCCCTCAAGTTACGTGCGACTATCGACGCCGGGCCTTAACAAGTCCTTACCGGGTCGCCAAAAAATTTACGAATGTGTACCACTCGTGAAATCTAGGTAAATTCGCGCGACATATTTCGTTAACCATGCCGGTTGCGGTCACTGCGCAAGTTGCGGCAGGTCGCGGAACAACTCCAGCGCTTCCGGGTTGGCGAGCGCTTCCTTGTTCTTGATGGCACGACCATGCACGACATCGCGCACCGCAAGCTCGGTGATCTTGCCCGACTTGGTACGGGGAATGTCCGAAACGGCGACGATCCTGGCCGGCACATGGCGGGGGCTCGCGCCGCTGCGTATCTTGGCGCGGATGCGTTTTTCCAGGTCCTCGTCCAGTTGGACACCCGCGGCCAGCCGCACGAACAGCACGACGCGCACGTCATTGTCGAAATTCTGGCCGATGCACAGCGCCTCCAGGATTTCGGGCATCTGCTCGACCTGGTTGTAGATTTCCGCCGTACCGATGCGCACGCCACCTGGATTGAGCGTCGCGTCCGAGCGGCCGTGGATGATAATGCCGCCATGATCGGTCCATTCGGCGAAATCGCCATGGCACCAGACATTGTCGAAACGCTCGAAATAGGCCGCCTGGTATTTCTTGCCGTCGGGATCGTTCCAGAAGCCGATCGGCATGGACGGAAAGGCCTTGGTGCAAACCAATTCCCCCTTCTCCTGCCTGACCGGCTTGCCGTCGTCGTCCCAGACGTCGACGGCGAGGCCGAGGCCCGGCCCCTGGATCTCCCCGGTCCAGACCGGCTCGATCGGCACGCCGAGCACGAAGCACGAAACGATATCGGTGCCGCCGGATACCGAGGCCAGATGCACGTCTTTCTTGATCCCGTCATAGACGAAGCGGAAATCCTCGGGCGAAAGCGGCGACCCGGTGGAGGATATGGCGCGCACCGTCGAGAGATCATGGCTGCGGATCGGCTTGAGACCGGCCTTGCGCACGGAATCGATGAACTTGGCCGAGGTCCCGAAGAAGGTCATCTTCTCGGCATCGGCGAAATCGAACAGCACGTTGCCGTCGGGGTGGAAGGGAGAGCCATCGTAGAGCAGCAGCGTTGCGCCAGAGGCCAGACCCGATACCAGCCAGTTCCACATCATCCAGCCGCAGGTGGTGAAGTAGAAGAAGCGGTCGCCGTCGCCGAGGCCGGCATGCAGCCGGTGTTCCTTGACATGCTGGATCAGCGTGCCGCCGGCCGAATGGACGATGCATTTGGGAATGCCGGTGGTGCCGGACGAAAACAGGATGTAGAGCGGATGCGAAAACGGCAGCCGCTCGAAGGTGACGGGCTTAATGGCGAAGGGCGACAGCGCCTCCTCCATCGCCACGGCCTTGTCGATGGTATCAGCCACGTCGGCGGAGGTGCCGAGATAGTCGACGAGCAGGATCTTGCGGACGCCGCCGAGCCTGGCCGCGACCGCCTTGACCTTGTCGGCGACCTCGATCGCCTTGCCATTGTACCAATAGCCGTCCGGCGCGATGAAGATGACGGGCTCGATCTGGCCGAACCGGTCGAGCACGCCCTGCTCGCCGAAATCGGGAGAACAGGATGACCAGACAGCCCCGATCGAGGCGGCGGCCAGCATGGCGGCGACGGCTTCGGGCATGTTCGGCATCATCGCCGCGATACGGTCACCCTTCTTCACCTCGAGCGACAGGAAAAGCTGCTGCAGGCGCGAGACCAGGCCATGCAGTTGGTTCCACGACAGTCGCCTCTCGACCTTGTCCTCGCCACGAAAAACGATTGCCTCGCCGGCCCCGGTTTTCTTCAGAAGGTTTTCGGCGAAATTCAGCGACGCGTCCGGGAAGAAAGAGGCGCCGGGCATCTTCTCGCCATCGAGCAGCAGTCGTTCGCCCTTGTCGCCTTCAAGACCGCAGAAATCCCAGACGAGATCCCAGAACGCCTCCCGGTTCTCGACCGACCAGCGGTGAAGATCGGCGTAGGAAGAGAATGGACTGCCGGTACTCGCCGCCGCGGCCTTCATGAAGGCGGTCAAGGGCGAGGCATCAATCTGGTCTTGCGTTGGGGTCCAGAGCGGTACTTCGCCAGCCATGATCGATCCTCCCACGGTCGTCATCGCTTATGCATATCGCAGCGCAGCAGAGCAAGATTTTGTTGGGCCGACTCAGCCAGGTGTGCGCAAATGCCATCGCCGGGCCATAAAGACTTGAAATGCGTCAGCCCTAAGTCGTAGTGACGACACGGGTTACACCCGTCGGACGATCGTTTTTATCGGAATGGAAGCATACGGGGCTATATGCCATCATCCTTGATCCGCCGCGGAGTATGGGCGATCGGTGTTGCCGCGATCGTCATCGCCCTGGTGGTCGCGGCCCTGCCGCTGATCGCCTCGACGCGGATCGTGCGTGACCGCATCGCTTGGGAATTGAGCGCCTGGAGCGGCTTTCGGGTGGCCATCGAGGGGTCGCCGCGCATCGAGGTCTGGCCGAAATTCCGCGCGATCCTGACCGATGTGACGCTGTCGAAGTGGACGGATGCCGATGCGCCGCCGGTCGTCGAAGCCGAACGGGTCGAGGTCGACCTCTCGGCCATGGCGGCATTGCAGGGCGATGTGGTGTTTTCCACGGCACGGCTGATTAGGCCGACGATCCGGGTCCAGCGCACGGCGGACGGGCTGTTCCTGCCCACGGCGCCGACCGGCGGGCGCATCGCGCGCTCCATCGACGCGGCCCGTGGCCTGGTCAAGACCGACCCCGCCAAGCCCGACCTGGACAAGCTGCCGACCGACACTTTCGGCACTGTGGAGTTCAGGGACGGCCGCATGGTGGCGTCCGTCAACGGCAAGGATATGGAGATCTTGAGCAGTCTTAGCGGCCAGGCCACATGGGCGGCGATGAACAGCAATGCGACGCTATCCGCGACAGGGATCTGGCGTGGCGAAAGCGTGACCGTGGATGCCGCCTCGCCGAGACCGCTGGTGCTGTTTGCCGGGGGCATGGCGCCGCTCACCCTGTCCTTCAAGGCAGCGCCCGCCACCTTCTCGTTCGACGGCACGGCCAACATGTCCGAAAACGCCTATTTCGACGGCCAGGTGAAATTCGCGGCCCCCTCGCTGCGCCGCGTGCTGGAATGGTCACAGGCCGGCATTGCGCCGAGCGCGGCGATCGGCTCGGTCAGCATTTCGAGCAAGGTGACGGCGTCGGCCGGACGCGTCAAATTCGAAAACACGGCGCTGGCGCTGGACAACAACCCGGGCATGGGCGCGCTGGACCTGTCTCTTGGCGAGACGCAGCCGGTGATCTCGGGCACACTTGCCTTCGACACGCTCGACCTCAGGTCGTTCCTATCCGCCTTCACGTCGCTTGGACCGGCGAGCAGCGGCGAGCCAGGTCAGGTCAATACGAGTTTCGCCGACCGGGTCAATCTCGATCTCAGGCTGTCGGCGGCCCATGCCACGGCGGGGAGCATCCAGCTTGCCGATGTCGCGGCCACCGCCCAGGTCAAGGACGGTCTTTCCGTCTTCGACATCTCCGACGCCTCGGCTTTTGGCGGCAACATCCAGACCAGCCTTCGTTTCGACCGCAAACCCGAGGGCACCCAGGTCGAGATCCGGCTGCTGGCCTCCGATGTCGATGGCGGCGCGTTCGGTACCGCGGCCGGGATGACCCGGCTGGTGCCGGTCGGCACGGGCACCGTTTCGGTCATCCTCAAGGGGCCGGGAAGGACCTGGGATTCGATCTTTGAAAACGCCGACGGCTCGGTCTCGGCGACCTTCGGCCCTGGCGCGCTCAGCAAGTTCAACCTGCCTGCCTTTCTCAAGCACACCGAACAGGGCGGCTTCTTCGCGCTCGACGATGTCTCGGACGGGACGCTGCCCATCGATGGGGCCGAAGTGAAGGCAACCATTTCGAGAGGCGTGGCCAGACTCGACAAGGCCGAGGCCAATTCGGCGAAATACAAGATCTGGCTTTCCGGCATCGCATCCTACGCAGGACGCGGACTGGCGCTGTCGGGCGGCGTCATCCAGTCGGATCAGCCGGCAACGCAAAAGAGCGGCCAGCAGGGGCCTAACCAGTCGTCGTTTTTCGTCGGCGGAACCTGGAGCACGCCGTTCATTTCACCGATAAGCCGCGGCGTTTCGGGCGAATAAGGCCTTGCGCCCGAAGCGCAGCTCCTACCCGCGCTGCGCGGCGCGCTCGTCAAGCTGCCGCTGCACCTCGCGCCGCTTGTTGGCGACCGAAGCGATGACGACGCCAACCGTGACGATCGCGATCAGAAGGGTGCAGGCGGCATTGATCTCCGGCGTCACGCCGAGACGGACCTGGCTGTAGATCTTCATCGGCAGCGTGGTGGCGCCAGGACCCGAAGCAAAGCTGGCGATGACCAGGTCGTCCAGTGACAGCGTGAAGGCCAGCATCCAGCCGGACACGATCGCCGGCAGAATGACCGGCAGCGTGATCTGGAAGAAGGTCTTCACCGGCGGCGCACCAAGATCCATGGCGGCTTCTTCCAGCGAGCGATCGAAGCTGACAAGCCGCGACTGCACGACGACCGCGACAAAGCACATAGTGAAGGTGATATGCGCGAGGATCACGGTCGTCATGCCGCGATCCATGCCGATGGCGACAAACAGCAGGAGCAGCGACAGGCCGGTAATGACATCAGGCATGACCAATGGTGCGAAGATCATGCCGGAGAACAGGACCCTGCCCCGGAAGCGTGTGTAGCGGGTCAGCGCCAGGGCTCCCATAGTGCCGAGAACCGTGGCCACCGTCGCTGAAATCAGACCGACGCGGATGGTCACCCATGCGGCGTCCATCAGGCCCTGATTGTGGAACAGCGATACGTACCATTTGGTGGAAAAGCCGCCCCAGACGGTGACGAGCTTGGACTCGTTGAAGGAGAAGACGACGAGCAGCACGATCGGCAAATAGAGAAAGGCAAAACCGAGCGTGATCGAGGTGATGTTGAAGCGGCTCCAGGTGGTGTTCATTTGTCCTGCTCCTGCGCGCGGGCCTGGGCATGCTGGAACAACACGATCGGTACGATAAGCAGCAACAGCAGGATGACGGCAACGGCCGACGACACCGGCCAGTCACGATTGGCGAAGAACTCGTTCCACAGCGTCTTGCCGATCATCAGCGTCTGCGAGCCGCCGAGCAGGTCGGGAATGACGAATTCGCCCACCGCCGGGATGAACACAAGCAGGCAGCCGGCGATGACGCCGGGCAGGGACAGCGGAAAGGTGATCTTCCAGAAGGCAGCGGTCGGCGGACAGCCGAGATCCTTGGCCGCCTCGATCAGCGAGTAGTCCATCTTTTCCAACGACGAATAAAGCGGCAGCACCATGAACGGTAGGTAGGAATAGACGATGCCGATGAAGATGGCCGTGTAGGTGTTGAGGATCACCAGCGGCTGGTTGACGATGTGTAGCGACAAGAGCAACTGGTTGAGCAGGCCCTCGGGCTTCAGGATACCGATCCAGGCATAGACGCGGATCAGGAACGACGTCCAGAACGGCAGGATGACCAGCATCAGCAATGTCGGGCGGATCGTGGCCGGGGCGCGGGCCATGCCATAGGCTATGGGATAGCCAACCAGCAAGGTCAGCACCGTGGAAGTGGCAGCGATGACGACGCTGGTGAGGTACGCCTTGAAATAGAGAGCGTCCTGCGTCAGCCATACATAATTGTCGAAGTTGAGGTCGCGAAAGCCGGCGAAGAAGCCGGAAACGCCGTCCCTGAGATCGAGCACCGGCGTGTAGGGCGGCATGGCGATAGCCGTCTGTGACAGCGAGATCTTGAAGACGATGACGAAGGGGACGAGAAAGAAGAACAGCAGCCAGAGATAGGGAACGATGATGACGAGCCGGCTGACGAAGCCGGCACCCAAACGCGTCAGGAACGGATTGGCGGCAGTCGATGGCGCGGCGGCATCGGCGACGGCGATATTGGACATGACCGCCCCTTACCGCGCCAGCACGACGCCGGCGTCGGGCCGGAAGGACACCCAGGCACGGTCGTTCCAGGTCAGCGGATCCGCAGTCACACGGGCCGCGTTCATGGCGCTTGCCCGCACGATCTGCCCATCGTCCAGCCTGACGTGATAGACGGTCATGTCGCCGAGATAGGCGATGTCGTAAACCTCGCCCTCCAGCGCGTTGACGGCGTCGGCCGGCTTCTTCGACGAGACCTTGATCTTCTCCGGCCTGATGGCGAAGACGATATTGGCATCGGCCTTAGCGTTCGCGCCACCATTTTCGACGACGATCTGGGCTCCGGTCGCGCCGGTGATGCGCGTTGTCTTGTCGGTGCGCTCGGCAACCTTGCCCTCGAACATGTTCACGTTGCCTACGAAATGGGCGACGAACCGCGACGTCGGGGCTTCGTAGACTTCCGGCGGCGTCGCAACCTGCATGACCTCGCCCTTGTCCATGATGGCGATGCGATCGGCCATCGTCATCGCCTCTTCCTGGTCATGGGTGACGACGACGAAGGTGAGACCAAGCTCCTGCTGCAGATCCATCAGTTCGAACTGGGTTTCCTCGCGCAGCTTCTTGTCGAGCGCGCCGAGCGGCTCGTCCAGCAGAAGCACCTTCGGTCGCTTGGCGACCGAGCGGGCAAGCGCGACGCGCTGGCGCTGGCCGCCGGAGAGCTGGTGCGGCTTGCGTTTGGCGAACTGCTCGAGCTTGACCAGTTTCAGCATGTCGGCGACGCGCTTTCCGATGTCGGGCTTCGGCATGCCTTCCTGCTTGAGGCCAAAGGCGATGTTGTTCTCGACCGTCATATGCGGGAACAAGGCATAGGACTGGAACATCATGTTGACCGGCCGGCGATAGGGCGGAATGCCGTGCAGATCCTGGCCATCGAGCAGGATGCGGCCGGCCGTCGGTTCCTCGAAGCCGGCAAGCATCCTGAGCAGCGTCGACTTTCCGCAACCCGAGGCACCAAGCAAGGCGAAGAATTCACGCTCGAAAATGGTCAGCGACAGATTGTTGACGGCGGTGAAGTCACCGAACTTCTTGCTGACGTTGTCGAACTGGATATAAGGCTTGGCGTTCGGGTCGTTCCATGGCGCGAAGTCCCTGCGGATGCTGCCAAGCGATTTCATATCCCACTCCGTACTTTTTCGTTCCCCAACAGAAATCGACCCCGGCAGTTGGCTGCCGGGGTCGCGTCGGATTGCCTACTGGCCGGTGACGATCTTGGTCCAGCTGCGCGTGATGATGCGCTGCGTCTTGGGATCGTAAGGCTGGGTGGTATAGAGCTTCTGCAAGGTCGCGGCGTCCGGATAGACCGACGGGTCGTCGAGCAGCGCCTTGTCGACGAACTGCTGCGATGCCTTGTTGCCGTTGGCATAAAGGACATAGTTCGACGACTTCGCAATCACTTCCGGCGTCATCATGTAGTTGATGAATTCGAGCGCCTCGGCGACATGCGGCGCATCGGCGGGGATCGCCATCTGATCGAACCACATCTGGGCGCCTTCCTTCGGCACGGAATAGCCGATCTCCACGCCTTGCTTGGCTTCGACCGCCCGGTTGCGAGCCTGGAACACGTCACCCGACCAGCCGACCGCCAGGCAGATATCGCCATTGGCAAGTGCGTTGATGTATTCGGACGAGTGGAATTTCCTGATGTAGGGACGGATCTTGAGAAGAGCTTCCTCGGCCTTGGCGATATCGTCTGGCGAGGTGCTGTTGGGGTCCAGACCGAGATATTTCAGGGCCGCCGGCAGGATGTCGGAGGGAGAATCCAGCACATAGACGCCGCAATCCTTCAATTTGGCCAGGCTGTCCGGATTGAAGAAGGTATCCCAGCTGTCGATCTTGTCGGTGCCGAGCGCTGCCTGCACTTTCTTGGTGTTGTAGCCGATGCCGACCGTTCCCCACATGTAATTGACCGAGTATTCGTTGCCGGGGTCGTATTTGGCGGTGCGCTCCGTAACCGTATCCCACATGTTGGAGAGGTTCGGCAGCTTCGACTTGTCGAGCTTCTGGAACACACCGGCCTGGATCTGGCGGGCGAGGAAATTGCCGCTCGGCACGACGACGTCGTAACCACTGCCGCCGGCGAGCAGTTTGGTTTCGAGGATTTCGTTGGAATCGAAGGTGTCGTAGACGACCTTGATGCCAGTCTTCTTGGTGAAGTCATCGATGATCGAACTGTCGATATAGTCAGACCAGTTGAAGACGTTGACGACGCGGTCCGCGGCGTGACCAGCGGGTGTCAAAAGCACCAGAAATACCGAGGTTGCCGAAAGCCAGAGCGCTTTGCGGATCATGCTATTCTCCTTTGGTGAGTGTTCCATCGCCGGCGCGTCGCGACATGCTCGCGCGGCCGGGCATTTGCTTCAGACTATTGGGCTTTCCAGGGATCGACAAGCACCATCCGGCACGCCGCCTGCCGCCACCCGGTCGTTCGGGGCGGGAAGGAATTGCGGTGCCGTCAGAAGCTTTCGCCGCCGCGCGGAGAGAGATACAAGAATGTGGTCCGGTCTCGATCGAGCCGCCGGGGAGACTTGGCAAGATAAGCCTGTCTTGTTGTTGCCGTGTTCCCAGCCTGCCCGGGCGGCAGCGACGTTGTCAATGGGCAAAGCTTCGGCGCCGGCATCAATTAGGCGAAGGTACTCCGGTGACCCCCGCCCGCTGCGGTCGCGCCTGGCGCTTGAATTCGAGCCCAATATGGACAAGCAGCGCCGTGACCACCACCGCGCCGCCGATGATGGTGCGCCCGGACGGCACCTCGGAATGGATGAGCCAGACCCATATTGGCCCCAGGATCGGCTCGAACGTACCGAGCAGTGCCGCGATCGCCGCCGGGATCAGGCGCGCGCCGGTGGCGAAGAAAGCAAGGCCAAGGCCGAGATTGACCACGCCGAAGACGAAGAGAAAGCCCATGTCGCCGACCGACACCATGAAGATCGAGGCCTGCGAGGCAGCGAAGCCCGCCGCCAGGATCGTGCCCAGACAGGTCGCCGGCGTCATGCGCACGCTGGAGAAGCGCCGAGTGATGACGGTGGCGATCGAGAACATGAACGCGATCAGCAGCGCCAGTCCATCGCCTATGGGCGAGACGGCGCCGTCAAGAGATTCAGAGACCATGATGGCGACGCCGGCGATGACGGCGGCAATCGCCATCCAGGTTGCGACGGTTACCCGTTCGCGAAACAGCGCCCAGGCAAACAAGGCCGCCAGGAGCGGCACGCCGGCCTGCATCAAGAGGATGTTGGCGACGGTGGTGTAGGCAAGCGCCACGACGAACGAGGTCGACGCGATGGCGAAGCAGAATCCCACCGCAATGCCTGGCAGGCCCATGTGCCGGAATGACTTCACCATGCCGCGCCAGCCGTCACGCCAGACCATGAAGCAGAGCAGGAAGGCGGCAGCCCAAACGGAGCGCCAGAAAATAACGGTCCAGCTGTCACCGACGCCTATGAAGCGGGCGATGGTGCCGCCGAAACTCCACATCAGCGCCGACAGGAAGACCAGAAGCATGCCGACGCGTTCCTCGCGCGGCGAGACAGTCGGGGTAGCAAGGCCGGTCGATGCAACAAGGGTCGGAGATGATGCCGTGTCTGTCATGGCGCGACTGTCGAGCTTTTGTGGACGGGACGATGCGCAAGGGACGACAAAAAACTACTCTGTTCACGTAACGCAAAGGTGCAGACCGGGGATGATCCAGTGCGGCGCTCCGTTTGGCGCACTGCAAGGCTTGACCAACCTTACGAAGTGTTTTTCTTGCCGCGAATGAGGCTCCAGAGACCCGCCAAAGGGACTAGCAGGATCAGGCCAAATTTTTTCAGCGCAATGAGCGCCACAGCGATAAGACCTGCCTTTGCCGCCAATTTTCCGGCTATCAGGCCGCCAATGCCGACTGCCGCGACCGTATCGGCGCCCGGTGTGAAATCCGTGTACTTTTTTCCGTCATTGAAGACAGCAAGACCAAGGACTTCGTCCAGGCTCTGCCTTATCTCCGGCAACTGCTCCACCGTGGCGATATAGCTCATTACGAAAACGCCTTCCCTGCCCAGAAAACGGACGTCGTAGTTGAGCGTGTGAACGCTATCGTTTCCGAATTGCAATTCCTTGGCCCAGTGCAAACGCTTGTTTGCCGCATCATAGACCGGCGGTGAGGCCCAACCAATGAGCGTAATGGGCGGAAAGCCGTCCTTCAGCCTTTGGTCATTGCCCGACAAGGTGTCCGCCTGCATGCTGTGCAGCAGATCGCCATAATCGATTGATGCGGCATCGCCATCATCGACATGGCCTATCTTTTCCCATCGCAGTTCTATCCCCCAATTGCCGTCCGAGAGGGGATCGTATTTGGCTGGAAAGATCATGCCGACGGCATCGGAAGCCGAAGCGGGTGGATTGCCCCAAGCCTCGGTCAGGACCGAGACCGTATCTTTCTTGCTCAGAAAGTAGAACTTATCTCCGAGATTGAGATGCACACCTTCGGCAAGGTCCACCGCGCCGATCTTCGGATCAATCTTATCCAAGAACGCCTTGCCGGCATCATTGTAAGCTTCATAGGACTTGAAGAATCCCGAGGATTTCTCCGCAAATGCGGGCGAGATCGCCAGGGCAAGGCCCAGACCAACCCAAAGAACCGTCCTGCCCATCAATACCCCCCGCCGATCCGCAGCTAGAGGTTTGATATCCTACTACCAATGCTCAATCAATATTGTTGCTCGCAATGTTGGGCGCGTGAAGGCTTGTTGTTTGCACAACCAAAGAAGAACCTGCCCCACCATGCTCTCCACCGGCGCCGATCTTACTGAAAATCGAACGCGCTCAGGCCGGTCACCATCTCGTCGAGGCCGAGGGGGCGGGTCACCGGCGGCTCGGCGCGCGCCAGGCAGCCGACACGCTCGCAAAGCCGGCAGGCCGGTCCGATGGGCGTCGCCGCGATGGTGACCGCCCCTACCTTCGGGCCGACTGCCGTGCCGGGCAGGGCCGCGCCATAGACGATGTCGTCGCGAAAACCGATGTCGCAGCCAAGCAGCAGTGCCGTGCGGCGCGGGCGTTCGGAGAATGCGCCTTGCGGTCCTTCCAGCGTGCGGGCGATGCACAGGAACTCGGCGCCGTCGGGCATTTCCACCGCCTCGACGAAGATCTGGCCGGGTTGGGTGAAGGCGACATGCACGGGAAGCTTGGGACAGCCGCCGCCAAATCGGCTTTGCGGAAAGCCCTGGCTGCCGGCCTTGCGAAAGCGATTTCCGGCATTGTCGACCTCGAGCATGAAGAAGGGCACGCCAGAAGCACCTTGCCGCTGCAGCATGGTCAGGCGGTTTGCCGCCTGCTCGAAGGAGACGCCAAAGCGCGAGCGCAGGACGTCGATGTCATAGCGTGAGCGAACGGCCGCCGCGTGAAAGGGCTGGTAAGGCATCATCAGCGCATGGGCGGCATAGCGGCCGAGTTCGAAGCGGGCAAGGCGGCGCGCCTCGTCCGTGGCCAGCCTTAGCGCCTGGATCTCGCCGGCGACCGCGACCGTCATGCGGATCAGGCAGGCCTCCATCGCGACTTCACGCAACTGGTCGAATGGCGACAGGCGCTCGGACAGGAACAGGCGCTGCGAGTGACGGTCGTAGCGGCGGCGCCAGTTCGGCATGGTGGCGACCGGCAGAACCTTGACCACGATGCCGTATTCGCGCCTCAGCCATGCCTTCAAGGCGCCAAACAGGTCGTCGCCGGGATCGAGCACCGACGTGAACGCCTCGGCCTCTTCCTCGAGCGAGGAAAAATGGTTCGGCCGCCGCTCGAAAATCTCGTGCACCTCGTCGATCGGCAGCCGGGCGCCGGAGAGCGCGGTCGCACGGCCCTCGCGCGCCAGAAGCTCGTTGATGTCGGACAGCCGCTCGGCCTGCTCGCGATAGGCGCGGAACAGTTTTATCACCGCCGCGGAGGCATTGGGCGCCGCCTCGGCAAGCTCGATCAGTTCCTGGTCCCCCGGCAGCTCGCCGACCAGCAGCGGATCGGTGAACACCTCCTTCAGGCCAGCGACCGACCCCCTCGCCTCGCCCTGAAGCTCATGCGGATCGACCTTGTAGACGGAGGCCAACCTCAGGATCAGCTGCACCGTCAGCGGCCGCTGGTTGCGCTCGATCAGGTTGAGGTAGGAGGGCGAGATGCCGAGCCCCTCGGCCATCGCCGTCTGGGTCAGGCCCTTGGCGTTGCGGATGCGGCGAATGCGCGGCCCGGCGAAAATCTTCTGGTCAGCCATCGACTATCCTTGACAGGAAATTACATGAAATCAGTCGCGATCCCGGCTTGCTTGCCTTTACAGGATTGACAAATTTACAATGCCTCCCTGTCAAACACAATACAGATTTTCCCTTATATCCGGTGGGATTTCCTGATTTTCCTGGCTCATTTTGCGGCGCAATGTAAATTCAGTCACATAGAAGTACCCACGACAACTGGCGCACGGACATCGCGCAGAAACCCTTCGGAGCGACCAATGACTGATTTTTACAACCTTGTCCCCTCGGCGCCTGAAGGCCGCTTCGACGGCATTGAACGCCCCTATTCGCCGGAGGACGTGAAGCGGCTGCGCGGTTCCGTGCAGATCAGACAGAGCCTTGCCGAAATGGGTGCCAACCGGCTGTGGAAGCTCATCCACGAAGAGGACTTCGTCAATGCATTGGGCGCCATGTCCGGCAACCAGGCGATGCAGCAGGTGCGTGCGGGGCTGAAGGCGATCTATCTGTCGGGCTGGCAGGTTGCCGCCGACGCGAACACCGCCTCGGCGATGTATCCGGACCAGTCGCTCTATCCGGCCAATGCGGCGCCCGAACTGGTCAAGCGTATCAACCGCACGCTGCAGCGCGCCGACCAGATCGAGACCTCCGAAGGCAAGGGGCTTTCCGTCGAGACCTGGTTCGCGCCGATCGTTGCCGATGCGGAAGCCGGCTTCGGCGGCCCGCTCAACGCCTTCGAGATCATGAAGGCGTTCATCGAGGCGGGTGCCGCCGGCGTCCACTATGAGGACCAGCTGGCGTCGGAGAAGAAGTGCGGCCATCTCGGCGGCAAGGTGCTGATCCCGACCGCGGCGCACATCCGCAACCTCAACGCGGCGCGGCTCGCGGCCGACGTGATGGGCACGCCCACCCTGGTCGTGGCACGGACCGACGCGGAAGCGGCAAAGCTGCTCACTTCCGATATCGATGAGCGCGACCAGCCCTTCGTCGACTATGATGCCGGCCGTACGGTGGAAGGCTTCTATCAGGTCAGGAACGGCATCGAGCCTTGCATCGCGCGGGCCATTGCCTATGCGCCCCACGCCGACCTGATCTGGTGCGAGACCTCGAAGCCCGACCTGGCCCAGGCCAAGAAATTCGCCGAGGGGGTGCGCAGGCACCATCCGGGCAAGCTGCTCGCCTATAATTGCTCGCCGTCATTCAACTGGAAGAAGAATCTCGACGACGCGACGATCGCCAAGTTCCAGCGGGAACTGGGCGCCATGGGCTACAAGTTCCAGTTCATTACGCTGGCCGGCTTCCACCAGCTCAACTACGGCATGTTCGAACTCGCCCGCGGCTATAAGGCGCGGCAGATGGCGGCCTATTCCGAGTTGCAGGAAGCGGAATTCGCGGCGGAAGCCAATGGCTATACCGCGACCAAGCACCAGCGTGAGGTCGGCACCGGCTATTTCGATGCCGTCTCGATGGCGATCACCGGGGGCCGGTCGTCGACCACCGCCATGCATGAATCGACCGAGCACGCGCAGTTCAAGCCGGCAGCGGAGTGAGCTCGCCAAAAAAGACGACCAACAGAGGAAACGCCCGAGAGGGCAAGGACATAGGAGAAGACCAATGGCATCGATAAGCCGTGTCAAGGAACGGGCGGAAGAGCAATCGACCACGATGAGCGTCGACCAGCAGGCGACGATCCGCATGCTGGCCAACGATCTGCACAGGCTGAACCAGTCGGTGATGAAGGCGGTCGAGGCGGGCGTCTCGGTGGAGCTCGTGCGCTCTGCAAGGCACCATGGCGGCGACGGCAATTGGGGCGATCTGCTGATCCCGGTGATCGTCACGCAGCAGAGCCATGGCTGATCGGAATCGTCCAAGCGGCCCTTCACCTGCGCAATGTATGCGCAGGTGAATTTTATTTTTACGCAACCGAACGATGGACAGAGCAGTACAGTACTGTTGCTTGAATCCACTGTTGTGGAGGGCGACAGCAGGTTCTTTTATTTCAACTTGACATAGGGTCCGATCTCACGCCAATTGTCGCCCAGATTCAACTCTGCATTGAAATAGGGGCGAACTTCTTGGCCGACTTGGGTGCCCAGTGAATCGCGATGGCGAGACCGCAAAACATGTGAATCTGATGACTCGGGATTCAAGCACGGAGACGATCCGCGATCTCTCGCGGGTGCTTGTTGTCGGGAAATCGCCGATCAACCGGGTCGTCGTATCGAAGATCGTCGAGCGGTCCGGGCTCAGACCAATCTCGGAATCGCCGGATATCGCGGCGAAAACCTTGCGGACGCTGGTGCCGGGAGCAATTGTCCTCGACGGCGGTCCCGACAACAAGGACTGCGACCATCTGATGCCCGGCATCGAAACGTTGCGCCGGGCTTCGGGCAAATCGCTTCCTCCCGTGATCCTGCTTTCAACCAAGAATGGCACGCCAGAGAGCCTTGGCCTGGCGAATGTCGTCGATGTGGTGGTGGCCAAGCCGATCACGCCCGAACGGCTGCAACCGGTGATCGATCGTCTGATCAGCCGCTGAGGCAATTCCGGGAAAGTCGTGCAGCGGTTTTCCGTCCGGAATTATGCAAAAGGCAAATAATCAAAGGCGCGATCAGCCCGACTTCGCGATGCTTTCTATCAGTTCCGGCAATTGACCGAGATCGGATATCTGACGGAAACGCGGCTCTGCGACCGGCGCCTCGACATGTTCGAGCACCCAGGTCAGTTCGTGCGGCACATGAACGCCCCAGCCGCCTGCCTCGATGGCGGGCACCACGTCCGACTTCAGCGAATTGCCAACCATCATGCTCCTTGCCGGGCCGTCGCCATGGCGGTTGAAGAGGCGCGCATAGGTCGCGGCAGTCTTGTCGCTGACGATCTCGACAGCGTCGAACAGGTCGCCCAGCCCGGAGCCGGCGAGCTTGCGCTCCTGATCGAACAGATCGCCCTTGGTGATCAGCACGAGGCGGAAGGTGCCGGCGAGTTTCTCGACCGTCTCGCGCGCATGCGGCAAGGGCTCGATCGGATGGCCCAGCATCTGGCGACCGGCGTCGAGCACCTCCGATATGACCGAGGCAGGCACGCGCCCGTCGGTGACCTGGATCGCCGTTTCGATCATCGAGAGCGTAAATCCCTTGATGCCGAAGCCATAGATCGCAAGGTTGCGCCGCTCGGCCTCCAACAGCCGCGCCGAGATCTGCTGCTCCTCACCATGATCGGCCAGCATGGCGGCAAAGCGCTTTTCCGTCATGCGGAAGAATTGTTCGTTCTGCCAAAGCGTGTCGTCGGCATCGAAGCCGATCGTGGTCAGTTCGCTGCTGGTTCGCATCGCCGGCTTCTCAAAGTGCGGGAAGACACCAAACCTAAGCCGACCGGCAGGCGATTTTCAACCTGCAACGGCAAATGCCGGCGGTGGCTCCCCTTCCCTTCCATCGCGCGGCACGGCTATACTTCGAAATCCGCAACCCAATCTGGTGAATGATGCCGCCTGCAAAAAAGGAAGTCCGTCCGTCGAGCCGCGGAGGACGGGCGCGCACGCCTGCCTTTGTGAAAAACCTGCGGGGTGTGAAGAACTGGAAGGAAGTCAGCGATTGGCTGGAATGGCGCGGCATCGAGGATATCGAATGCATCACGCCCGATCAGGCCGGCGTGGCGCGCGGCAAGATGATGCCGTCGAAGAAATTCACCTCCAACACTTCACTGGCGCTGCCCTCGGCCGTCTTCATGACAACGATTTCCGGCGGCTATCCGGAGGACGGCAACGGCTTTCATTACCCGGAGGACGACGGCGACCTCAAGTTGATGCCCGACCTGTCGACATTGACCGTGGTGCCCTGGGAAGAAGACCCGACGGCCGCCGTCATCTGCGACCTCGTCCACCAGGACGGCCGCTCGGTCGAATTCACGCCGCGCAATGTGCTGAAACGAGTGCTGGCGGCCTATGACAAGCTTGGGCTGAAGCCGGTCGTGGCGCCCGAGATCGAATTCTATCTCGTGCGCAAGAATCCGGACCCGGACTATCCATTGACCCCGCCCGTCGGCCGCTCGGGGCGCGCGATCGGCGGCGGCGCCGGCTATTCGATCGCCGGCGTCAACGAGTTCGACGAACTGATCGACGACATCTACCATTTCTCCGAAAGCCAAGGGCTGGAGATCGACACGCTCATCCACGAAGAGGGTGCCGGCCAGCTCGAGATCAATCTGCGCCATGGCGACCCGATCGAACTGGCCGACCAGGTGTTCATGTTCAAGCGCACCATCCGTGAGGCGGCACTCAAGCACGAGATCTACGCGACCTTCATGGCCAAGCCGATCCAGGGCCAACCGGGCTCGGCCATGCATATCCACCAGTCGATCGTCGACAAAAAGACGGGCAGGAACATCTTTTCGGCCGAGGATGGTTCCGAAACCGAGGCTTTCTTCCATTTCATCGGCGGCATGCAAAAGCACGTGCCGAACGCGTTGGTGATGTTCGCGCCCTACGTCAACTCCTACCGGCGGCTGACGCAGGCGGCATCGGCTCCGGTCAACAACAAATGGGGCTACGACAACCGTACCACGGCGTTCCGCGTGCCGCGTTCCGACCCCGCGGCGCGGCGCGTCGAGAACCGCATTCCGTCCTCCGACGCCAATCCCTACCTGGCGCTGGCGGCCTCGCTCGCCTGCGGGCTGATCGGCATCACCAGGAAGATCAAGGCCGAACCGCCGGTGCTGACGACCGCCAACGCGGATGAGATCGACCTGCCCCGCAGCCTGCTCGAAGCCGTCGACCTGTTCGAAGGCGACGAGGAACTCGGCGCACTGCTGGGCAAGTCCTTCGCCGCCACCTATGCCGCGATCAAGCGCGCGGAATTCGAGACGTTCATGGAAGTGATCAGTCCGTGGGAGCGGGAATATCTGCTGCTCAACGTCTGACCAGTCATGAACTATCAATCCCCAATTTCGCCCGGCCGCTCCTGGTATGAGGACACGGCTGGGCCACGGCCTGAATATCCGCTGCTCGACGGCGACCGGACCTGCGATGTCGTCATCATCGGCGGTGGGTTTACCGGCCTGTCGGCGGCGGTTTATCTGGCCAAGGCTGGAGCGGACGTGGTGCTGATCGAGGCGCATCGCTTCGGCGATGGCGCTTCCGGGCGCAATGGCGGCCAGCTCGGCACCGGGCAGCGCGCCTGGGCCGAGGATCTGGAGGCCGAATATGGCCTTTCCCGCGCCAAGGCACTGTTCGATCTCGCGGAGGAGGCCAAAGCCCACCTGCTTGACTTCGCGGCCGTCAATCAGATCGATATCGACTACATGCCAGGCCAGCTTTCGGTCGCGCACAAGCCGCGCTATGTCGATGATTACAAGGCGCATTCCGAGATCATGGCCAATCGCTTTTCCTACCCGCACATCTCATTCATGGATGCGAAGGAGACGGCGGAGCGGCTGGGCTCGAGCGCCTATTTCGGCGGCACGCGCGACACCGGCACCGGCCACATCCATCCGATGAAACTGGTGATCGGCACTGCGCGGGTGGCGGCACAGGCCGGCGCGCACCTGTTCGAAGGGACGCCATCGACCGGCATCATTTCCGCAGGGGGCAAGGTCAAGGTTTCCACGCCGAGAGGGACGATCTCGGCGCAGAAATGCCTGATCGCGGTCAATGCCTATGGCGGTACGCTCGAGCCGGTCAGTGCCGCGCACATAATGCCGATCGGATCCTTCATCGGCGCGACCGTGCCGCTGGGGTCTGATTCGAAAGTGCTGCCGGGGGGCGAATCGGTCGACGATTCCCGTTTCGTCGTGCGCTATTTCCGCAAATCCAGGGATGGCCGGCTGCTGTTCGGTGGACGCGAGGTCTATGGCGTCAACGATCCGAAGGATATCCACATCCACATTCGCCGCCAGATCGCGGAACTCTATCCGGCACTGAGCGATGTCGAGATCACCCATGGCTGGGGCGGTTTTGTCGGCATCACCGTGCCGAGAAAGCCGTTCGTGCGCGAAGTGATGCCGAATGTGATCTCGGCCGGCGGCTATTCGGGTCACGGCGTCATGCTGTCCAACTTCTTCGGCAAACTCTATGCCGAAACCGTCGCCGGCAACCGCGACCGGCTGAAGCTGATCGAGGGGCTGAAAATTCCGCCATTTCCTGGCGGCCGCCGGTTCCGCGCGCCGCTGCTTTTCCTCGCGCTCAACTGGTTCGCGCTGCGGGACAGGATCTAATGCGTCGTGCAAAAGTGACCTGCTCGGGAACAACGACCGGCATCAAAACAAGATCTAAAAGTGCGTTGTATAAGTCCGTTTCGAGGCGACGTGCTTTAGGCAGAGATTGGATGGCCGTTATCCCATGCGATCACGATCTCATGTAATATTGTAATATCCATGTAACATTTGTTGCCCGGGCGACACATTGCGGAATTGCCGGCAAAGGCGCAGAATCCTTGGTAATGGCGTACTGATGCCACAATCGCGGGCGAAAGGTCCGCATCTGGGCGATTGTTCGGGGATTGTTGCGGGCCTGTCCGCGTTTTTGGACCGATGCTGATCGAACGCATGATTTGCGATATCTGATCGAAAGAACACCGGCCCGCTTATGGAGGTGGCAAGAGTGAGAGAGCCCTTCAGTTTCGGTGCTCCGGAACGTCGGCGCTTTGCCATGCAGTTCGGCTATGACATGCGCCCGTCATTCTGGCAGGGAGTCCGTTCGAACTCGCACCTGGTCATTGCCGCGGTCGGCACCGCCGCACTGCTCGGCGTTGCCGCCGTGGCACTCTGGCTGGCATTGCCGACCAGCGAGAGGCAAGCGGCCGCCAGCCCCGCGCAGAGCATTCCAGCCATTCCGGTGAAGACGACGAAAGTTCCCCCCTCCGGGACGACGGTGACTGCGGCGGCCGTGACGCCGCGGGCGGAGCGCAAGTCCAGCCAGGTCTCACCGGCCATGGCAGCGGCGGCGGTTAATATACAAGCGCTTGCGGCCAATGATCCCCGCTGGACCGGGGCACAGCCGAAGGCTGCTGCCGCGGCAACTGATCCCGATCAAACAGCCGCCCCCGGCCAGGTAACCAAGCAGCCTGAGCCGGCGCCTGGCAAAACAGCGGCAGCATTCGCCCAATCGTCTGCCGATACCGATGCCACCGACGAGCTTGCCAAGGTTGCCGCGTCGAACCCGCCTGCGAATAGCAGCAACCCCGATGGCGCGCAGACCGCAGCCATTCCGGAGACGCAGCCGCAAGCACCGGAACAAAAGCCCGCGAATGCACAAGGCGGGGATAACGCAGCCAAAGCGAAGCCGCACAAGGTGGCGGCGGCGGGCAGCGGCCATATTCTCAGGACTGTGACCATGCGCAGTGCTCCGAAGAAGGGCGCTACCCCCATCGGCACGGTGCCTGCCCGGACTTCAGTGCAACTGATAGGCTGCAAGAAGTGGTGCGAGATCGTCTACAACGGCAAGCACGGCTGGGTGTACAAGAGCTACGTCAAGCCCGGCGCGTAATATCCGAAGATCGCCGCATTCAGATGCAGCGCCCGCCATCGACTTCCAGCGCCACGCCGGTGATGAAGGCGGCCTCATCCGAGGCCAGCCATAGCGCCGCATTGGCGATATCGAGCGGAGTCGACAGCCGCCCGAGCGGGATCGAGGCGCGGAATGTCTCGCGGATCTCGGGCGTATCGGCGCCCATGAATTTCTCCAGCATGCCGGTCTCGCCGGCCACCGGACAGAGGCAGTTGACGCGGATGTTCTTCGGCGCGAGCTCCACCGCCATCGACTTGGTGGCGGTGATCGCCCAGCCCTTCGAGGCATTGTACCATGTGAGGCCGGGCCGAGGCCGCAGGCCAGCGGTGGACGCCGTGGTCAGGATGACGCCACCGCCCTGCCGGTCCATGATCGGCACGACGGCAAGCGCGGCGTGATAGATCGCCTTCATGTTGACTGATGCAATCAGGTCGAAGGTTTCCTCATCGACCTTGAGCATGTCGCCATTGCGATGGGTGAACCCGGCATTGTTGACCATGATGTCGATGCGGCCGAAGGCGCTTTTGGCCGCATAGACCATCTCGTCGAACTCGGAGCGCAACGAGACATCGGTCTGCATCCAGATTGCCGCCGCTCCGATCTCGCCTGCGACGCGTTCCGCCCCCTTGGCGTTGAGATCGGCAACGACGACCCTGGCGCCCTCTTGCGCGAAGCGCTTGGCCATGCCTTCGCCGAAGCCTGATGCCGCACCGGTGATAATGGCGACCTTGTTTTCCAGACGCATGCGTTTACCGCTCCCTGGGTTCATCGCGCAGCTTGCACGGAAGGGTGACAGCCCGGCCGGTGCCGCGACGGGTACGATTTCTCCCTTAGCTTTCGTCACATTCACGTTCTATGCTGCAACTGCGAAAGCTTCCGGAGTCTTCGTCCACCGACAAGCCTCCAGGTGGCGCCAGTGTCAAGCGCACGGGTGGACCCAATCAATATCAAGCGATTGGTCCTCGATGTGACACCATGGCACTGGAAAATTTAAATCGATTAGAATATATCAGCCGCGTACTCGCGACCGGCGTCAGAGCGGACAGACCATGACCAGCCAGATCATCCCCGTCGACCCCTTCGACTTCATCATCTTCGGCGGCACCGGCGACCTGTCGGAGCGCAAGCTGCTGCCGTCGCTCTACTACCGCCAGCGCGACCATCAATTCTCCGAGCCGACGCGCATCATCGGCACGTCGCGCTCGAAAATGAGCGACGAGGAATTCCAGGCCTTCGCCAGGCAGGCGATTTCGGACCATGTCAAGCCGGCCGACATCGATGCCAAGGAGTTGAAGACCTTCCTGGCGCGGCTTTCCTACGTCCCGGCCGATGCGACGAGCGGCGCCGGCTTCGACAAGCTGAAGAAGGCGATCGGCGAAAGCGATCACATCCGCGCCTTCTACCTGGCCGTGGCGCCGGCACTGTTCGGCGATATCTCGCACAAGCTCAAAGAGCACAATCTGATCACGCCGAATTCGCGCATCGTGCTGGAGAAGCCGATCGGCCGCGACCTCGCCTCGGCGCAGGCGCTCAACGACCTGGTCGGCGACGACTTCCACGAAAGCCAGATTTTCCGCATCGATCATTATCTCGGCAA
Organism: Mesorhizobium sp. ES1-3; assembly: GCF_020164795.1. Lineage (NCBI taxonomy): Bacteria > Pseudomonadati > Pseudomonadota > Alphaproteobacteria > Hyphomicrobiales > Phyllobacteriaceae > Mesorhizobium > Mesorhizobium sp. ES1-3. Next base: position 24,648 of record NZ_JAIUGW010000020.1, on the reverse strand, counting down.
GGAGACGGTGCAGAATCTGATGGCGCTGCGCTTTGCCAATGCGCTCTACGAGCCGCTGTGGAACTCCGCCCATATCGACCACGTGCAGATCACCGTCGCCGAGACCGTCGGCCTGGAAGATCGCGTCACCTATTACGACAAGGCCGGCGCGCTGCGCGACATGGTGCAGAACCATATGCTGCAGCTGCTTTGCCTCGTCGCCATGGAAGCGCCGTCGTCGATGGACGCCGACGCCGTGCGCGACGAGAAGCTGAAGGTGCTGCGGGCGCTGAAGCGCATCAACGGCAACGAAGCGCCCAAGCACACCGTGCGTGGCCAGTATCGCGCCGGCGCGTCGGCTGGCGGACCGGTGAAAGGTTATGTCGAGGAGCTCGGCAAGGACAGCAACACCGAGACCTTCGTCGCCATCAAGGCCGAGATCGGTACCTGGCGCTGGGCAGGTGTTCCGTTTTATCTCAGGACCGGGAAGCGGCTGACGACCCGGGTTTCGGAAATCGTCATCGAGTTCAAGCCGATCCCGCATTCGATCTTCGGCGACAGCGGCGCGGGGCCGATCTTCGCCAACCAACTGGTCATCCGGCTGCAGCCGGACGAAGGCGTCAAGCAGTACATCATGATCAAGGATCCGGGCCCCGGCGGCATGCGGCTGCGTCAGATCTCGCTCGACATGAGTTTCGCGCAGTCTTTCGACGGCCGCGCGCCCGACGCCTATGAACGGCTGATCATGGATGTCATCCGTGGCAACCAGACCCTGTTCATGCGTCGCGACGAGGTGGAAGCCGCCTGGAAGTGGATCGACCCGATCCAGAATGCCTGGGAAGGCGCCAAGCAGGAAGCACAGGGCTATACGGCAGGCACATGGGGGCCGTCGGCATCGATAGCGCTGATCGAACGTGACGGGCGGACATGGCACGAGAGCAATTGAACAGCGCCGGCTACAACTGGAATGCCTTTGCCGACCGTCCGCAGCTGGCCTCGGCGCTGGCTGGCCGCGTCGCCGACCGCCTGACGAAGGCGATCGACCGGCGCGGGGTGGCGTTGCTGGCTGTCTCCGGCGGCACGACGCCGGCAAAGTTCTTCGCCGCGCTCTCGGCGGCGCCGATCGCTTGGGACAAGGTGATCGTGACGCTGGTCGACGAACGCTTCGTGCCGGCCTCCTCGCCGCGATCCAATGCCGGGCTGCTGGCAGCAAACCTGCTGCAGAACGCGGCCAAGGCGGCCCGTTTCGTGCCGCTCTATCATGATGCCATCGGCATCGAGGATGCCGCGGCTTCCGACGATGCGGCACTGCGATCCCTGCCCTGGCCGCTCGATGTCGCGGTGCTCGGCATGGGACCAGACGGCCACACCGCCTCGTTCTTTCCCGACGCCGATGATCTGCCGAAGCTGCTCGACCCGGCCTCCGGCCGGATCATCCTGCCCGTTCATGCCAAAAGCGCCGGCGAGCCGCGGCTGACCCTGACGCTCGCCCGCATCATCGACGCGGGTTTCCTCGCCTTGCACATAGAGGGTGAGGACAAGCGCGTCGCCTTCGACAACGCTATCGCGCCCGGACCGCGTAAGCCGATCCGCGCCGTGCTCGACGCATCGCCCAAGCCCGTGGAGGTTTTCTGGGCGTCCTGATTTCAAGTTTACAAATGGTCCCGGCAACGGCGGGAGGATGTTTCCGGGACCTCGGCTGAAAGGACCTGATGCCATGACTGCAAGACGCGATATCGAAGCCATCACCGAGCGGATACGCCAGCGCTCCAAACCGGGCCGTGAGCGTTACCTCAGCCGTATCGCCGAAGCGTCGAACCAGACCGCCAACCGGTCGGTGCTGTCCTGCGGCAATCTTGCCCACGGGTTCGCGGTGTGCAGCCCCTCGGAAAAGCTGGCGCTCGGCGCCGACAAGGTGCCCAATCTCGGCATCATCACCTCCTACAACGACATGCTGTCGGCGCATCAGCCCTTCGAGACCTTCCCGGCCCTGATCAAGCAGGCCGCGCACGAGGCCGGCGGCATCGCCCAGGTCGCCGGCGGCGTGCCGGCGATGTGCGATGGCGTGACACAAGGCCAGCCCGGCATGGAGCTGTCGCTGTTCTCGCGCGACGTGATCGCCATGGCAGCCGCGATCGGCCTGTCGCACAACATGTTCGACGCCGCCGTCTATCTCGGCGTCTGTGACAAGATCGTGCCGGGACTGGTGATCGCCGCACTGACCTTCGGCCATCTGCCGGCGGTGTTCATTCCGGCCGGCCCGATGACGACAGGCCTGCCCAACGATGAGAAGGCCAAGGTCCGCCAGCTCTATGCCGAGGGCAAGGCAGGTCGCGCCGAACTCTTGGAAGCCGAGTCCAAGTCATACCATGGGCCAGGCACCTGCACCTTCTACGGCACGGCCAATTCCAACCAGATGCTGATGGAGATGATGGGCCTGCACACGCCGGGCGCGTCCTTCGTCAATCCAGGCACGCCGTTGCGCGATGCCTTGACCCGCGAAGCGACGAAGCGGGCGCTGGCGATCACCGCGCTGGGCAATGCCTATACGCCGGTCGGGCGGATGATTGACGAACGCTCGTTCGTCAACGGCGTCGTCGGCCTGCATGCAACCGGCGGCTCGACCAACCACACCATCCACCTGATCGCCATGGCGGCTGCCGCCGGCATTGCGCTGACCTGGCAGGATATTTCCGATCTCTCGGAAGCGGTGCCGCTGCTCGCGCGCGTCTATCCGAACGGCCTTGCCGACGTGAACCATTTCCACGCGGCGGGCGGGCTCGGCTTCCTGATCCGCGAACTGCTCGACGAAGGCATCCTGCACGAGGATGTGCAGACGGTGTGGGGCGAGGGCCTGCGGCCCTACGCGGTCGAGGCAAAGCTCGGCGCCGACGGCAGCGTGGTGCGCGAGGCATCGCCTCGTGACAGCGGCGACGAAAAGGTGCTGGCGCCGTTCAACAAGGCGTTCCAGCCGACCGGTGGCCTCAAGGTGCTTTCAGGCAATCTTGGCCATGCCGTTATCAAGACTTCGGCCGTCAAGCCGGAGCGACGCGTCATCGAGGCGCCGGCCAAGGTGTTCGATAGCCAGCAGGGGCTGAACGACGCTTTCAAGGCCGGTACGCTCACCGGTGATTTCATCGCCGTCATCCGCTTCCAGGGGCCGAAGGCCAGCGGCATGCCGGAACTGCACAAGCTGACCACCGTGCTCGGCATCCTGCAGGACCGCGGCCAACGTGTCGCGCTGGTCACGGACGGGCGCATGTCGGGCGCCTCCGGCAAGGTGCCGGCGGCGATCCATGTCACGCCGGAAGCGGTCGAGGAAGGGCCGATCGCGCGAATCCATGACGGCGACATCATCCGCCTCGACGCCGATGCCGGCACGCTGGAGGTGCTGGTGCCAGGGACGGAATTCGCGCTGCGCCGCACGGCCGAAGCCGACCTGATCGGCAACGAGTTCGGCTTCGGCCGCGAGCTGTTCGCCGGTTTCCGCCAATTGGTGGGCCGCGCCGACCACGGCGCCGGCGCCTTTGGAACCGCCTGAGGCATTCTGTGCGGCATGAAAAAGGGCGGCTCGTGGCCGCCCTTTTTGCTGGTCGAAATCGCAATCCTTATTGCACCGTCAGTTCAACCCGCTCTCCAGCCTTCACGGTCACGGTGCCTTCCTTCTTGCTGTTGTCCGCCTTCTCCGAGATCACCGCGTAGTCGCCCGCCGCTATCGCGGCCTGATACTTCTCGTCATAGGCGTAGCCGATCGACTTGCGATTGCCATTGATGTCCTTCTTCGTCTCGAAAATCTCGATCTTGGAGGTGCCGGGCGCCGTGATCGCCAGCACGCCGGCATTCATGGTGGCCTTGAGGTCCTGGAACTCGCCGACCTTGACGCTGAAAGGCTGTTCCACGACCGCGAGGTCAACCGTCGCGATCAACACATAGTCATCGGGCGGCAGGTCGAACTTGCTGTCGGGGCCATAGGCATACGTGACCTCGTCGCGGGTGCCATCGATCTTCTTCTTGGCCTTGAGCACCTTGAAGCCGATGCCTGAACCATCGGCCTTGTCGCCGCCGGCCGCATAATAGGCGTTGGCAACGATATGGCCGACGCCGACGATGATGTCCTTGTCGATCACCCTGCCGGCAGCGAGCGGAATCGTTTCGGTGACCACGCCCTGCCCGATCGTGACGGTCACTTTCTCGTCGCCGGCCGGCAAGACGACTTTCGTGTCTCCATAATAGGTCGGGGGGTTGTCGACGCCGGGATAGGCGATCACGACAGCCGCCCCGCTGGCCACATCGGCACCTTGGCTGGGGCGCGGATGCAGGATCAGCGTGCCCGCATTCAAGGTGAACAGCGGCCTGTAGACCTGGCCTGCCTCGATCTTGACCTTCTGCTCCACCTTGGCCTCGCCGTCGCGCGCGACGATGATGTAGTCGCCCGGTTCCAGAGTGGCTTTGTACTCGCCGTATTCGGTGGTGATGTTGTCGCCGCGCGTGCCGTCCGATTTGGCCTTGTAGACTTCCCAGGCATTCCCGTCGGTGACTGGATCGCCGCCCTCGGCCAGCACCACGGTCGGCATGAAATTGAACTCGGACTTTGCCGGGTCCGGAGCGGGGGCCGGTGCCGGATCGGGCGCCGGTGCCGACGCCGCGACGGTCTCGACCAGCGCTTCCTGCAGCGCCTTCTCGTCGGAAGCCTGAATGTACTTGCCGCCGGTGTTCTCGGCGAGGCAGGCGATCTGCTTGCCTTCGTCGGCGGTCAGCCCGAAGCCGACGACGTCGGCGGTGAAATCGACGCCGGAGGCTTCGAGTTCCTTGCCAAGCGCACAAGGGTCGCCGCCGCAGGTTTCGAGCCCATCGGTGATGAGGACGACGGTCGCCTTGTCCTCGGTGTATCTCAGCGCTTCGGCCGCCTGCTTGACGGCTGCCGTCAGCGGCGTCTTGCCGAGGAATTTCATACTGTCGGCCGCTGCCGAGATGGCGCTTGCCGAGCCTGCCTGAGGCGGCACGATGAGCTGGATATCCTCGCAGCTGCCTTTCTCGCGATGGCCATAGGCCATGAAGCCGATCTCGTCGTCCGCGGGAACCGATTGAAGCACGGTCCTCAGCGATTCACGGGCGATTTCCAGCTTGGGCTTGCCATCGATCTGCGCCCACATCGATCCCGACGCGTCGAGGATGATGATGACCTTGTTGGCGGCAAAGCCGAATGTCGTCATCGACAAAAGGAGGATCGCCGCAGCGACGCTCCGTGCAAGTCCCGCCATCGAAATCTCCTGAGTTAGCCCCCTCGTCCGCCGGCTGAAGCTATTTGAGCGCGTGCCGGGACACAACCCACCGCTGTCAACGAAGCTCGCATAGGCTCCCGCGTACCAATTCAGTAGGTCGTGCGGCGCTCTTCCGAAGGCGGGCGGCCAAACTGCAGCCGATAGCTCTGGGCAAAATAGGAATGCGAGGTGAAGCCCGTCGCTATCGCCACGTCGAGGATCGGCATGTTGGTCTGACGCAGCAATTCGCGCGCCCGCTCCAGCCGCAGCCGCATGTAGTAGCGCCCGGGCGTGACGTTGAGATGGCGCAGGAACAGCCGCTCCACCTGGCGCACCGAAAGGCCTGCGGACTTGGCGAGCTGTACCGCCGACAGCGGCTCGTCGAGATGATCGGCCATCAATTCGACGATGCGCCTGAGCTTCTCCGACTTGCCGGTCAAGTCGCGTTCCGGTCCGACGCGCTGGCGGTCCCCGGCGGAGCGGATGCGCTCGTGCTGGAACTGGTTGGCGACGCCATTGGCGAGGTTGGAGCCGAAATCGCCACGCACGATCTCCAGCATCAGATCGATAGAGGTGGTGCCGCCGGCGCAGGTGTAGCGTTTGCGGTCGATCTCGAAGACATTGCCCGTGCAGTTGATGTCGGGAAAGCGCTCGACGAAGCCGGCGCGGTTTTCCCAATGGATGGTGCAGCGATAGCCTTCGAGCTGGCCGGCCTCGGCCAGCAGGTAGGATCCGACCGACAAGGCACCAAGCGCGTTGCCGCGCCGGCCCCAGCTGCGCAACGCCGCCAGAACCTTGCTCTTGCCGGGAAATTCGGTGGTCAGGCCGACCGAGACGAAGAGTATGTCGACAGGCGGCAGGTCGGCGACGGCGTAGTCGATCTTGAGCGGCAGGCCGTTGGAGGCCATCACCGGATCGCCATCGGCGGAGACCGTTGTCCAGCCGTAGAAATCGCGGCCAAGCAGGCGGTTCGCCGACCGGAACGTGTCGATCGCGGCGGCCAAGGAGAACATGGAAAACTTGTCGACCAGCAGGAAAGCGAACTGCCGGCCGCCTTGAACGGGATCATTCGTGACCGGCCGTTCCGGGGAAACAGAGGGATTCGGCAAAGCTGCGGCTTTCAGGGTCAACCCGGGCTCAGAAGGAAGGCCGCTTCAATCCGGCCGCAAGGTAGGCCGAAGCTAACGTATTGGCCATCAACATGGCAATGGTCATCGGCCCGACACCGCCGGGCACCGGGGTAATCGCGCCCGCCGCCTTGGCCGCTTCGGCATAGGCGACATCGCCGACGAGACGCGACTTGCCCTCGCCCTTCTCGGGGGCGGGAATGCGGTTGATGCCGACATCAATGACGGTGGCGCCGGACTTGACCCAATCGCCCCTGATCATCTCCGGCCTGCCGACGGCGGCGACAAGGATGTCGGCCGTGCGGGCAAGCGCCGGCAGGTCCTTGGTGCGGCTGTGGGCGATGGTGACGGTGCAGTTGGCGGCAAGCAGCAGGTTGGCCATCGGCTTGCCGACGATGTTGGAGCGGCCGACGACGACGGCGTTGAGGCCGGACAGGTCCTTGCCGCGCACGCGCTCGATCAGGAGCATCGAGCCGGCGGGCGTGCAGGGAACGAAGGCCGTGTCGAGTTCGCCGGTGCCGAGCTTGCCGACATTGATGAAATGGAAGCCGTCGACATCTTTCTGCGGCGCGATGGCCTGGATGATCTTGCCGGCATCGACATGGGCGGGCAGAGGAAGCTGGACCAGGATGCCATTGATGGCCGGGTCGGCGTTGAGCTCGGCGATGAGCTTGAGCAGTGCCGCCTCGGACGTCTCGGCCGGCAGCGTGTGCTGAAGCGAATGAAAGCCGCATTCCTTTGCGGTGCGGGATTTGGAGGCGACATAGACCTGGCTCGCCGGATCCTCGCCGACGATGACCACGGCCAGACCCGGCTTGGCCTTGCCCTTGGCGACCAGCTCGGCGGTCAGCGCCTTGACCATCCGCACCACGTCTTCGGCGACGCTCTTTCCGTCAATCACTTCGGCCATGAACCACCCTCAATTTCGTTCCGCCTGCCGCCTTCGGAAAAACACAATACAGCGGCGCCGGCGATCTGCAGCGCGGCATTGTCACGAAAATACAAGCCCGCAATCCCGTCAAAGCGCCTTCCCATGCCGTTTACGCGAAACCGGCACGGTTTTGTTCGGCCTCCGCAACCTATCTGGTAGCTCAGAAGTAGCGGCGGCGGGTGCGGCTTTCCGTGAGTTCGCGGACCGCTTCGCGAAATTCGCGCAGGCTGGCGCGAATCTCTTCGACCGATGATTGTTCGCCACCCTCCTCGACCGGAAGCGGCCGCGCATGCGGGGCGGCTGGATGGGCCAACGACTGCGTCGGAGCGGGTGGCGGCGGATACGGCATCTGCGCCGCATATGGCCCCGCCTCGGCTTGCATATAGGAATGGCCCGTCTGCGACCGAGGCTGCCCGGGATAGCCCAACGGCTGCGCATAGGGAGAGGACGGCAAGGGCGGAGCCGGATACGTTGGCTGTTGCGGCATCCGAGGCGAGCGTGAGGGCGACCCCATCTGCCGTCCATACCCGGCATCGGGGCCTGGCTGGAAAGGCGGCTGCGAATAATCCAGGCCGGCCGCCGGCCGAGGCCCGAAACCGGACTCCGGATAGCCAGGAAATGTCGGAGCATTGGCCGGCCGGCCGTTGTCGGCAAAGGCGGGTAAGGCGAACTCGCTGGAGATGTCGTCGTCGGCTTCGGCCGAGGATTTCCGGGACATGGCCTTGCGCAGTCTCGCCATGAGTGCGCCGATCCTCCCGGAGCTTTCGGCGGGAGCGGCCTCGTTCTGCGTGACCGGCGGCGGTGCTGGGGGCGGTGGTACGGGCGCTGCCGGCATTGGCGGCTCGGGCGGAGGCTCCGCTCGAAACGACTGCTCCTCAAGAGGCGCCCTGCGTTGATCTAGCTTGCGTTCGTCCACCTTGCGCTCGTTCAGCTTGCGCTCGCGGCGGGAGCGCGAGGTTGCCGTCTCGCGCAGGCTGTCATAGGTCCCGCGCAAGGCGCCGAGGCCAATACCGGCGGCAAGGCCAAGCAGAAGGCCGGCCAATGCCACCAGCGCCCGCGACGGTCCTGTTGCCTCGAGCGGAGGCTGAGCGGGGGTCATCACATTGATGTTGGCGGTGTTGATCTTTTCCTGTTCGCCGGTCTCCTTGGCGCGCAGCAGATATTGTTCGTAGACCGACCGCTTGGCGGTGGCATCCCGCTCCAGTTCCCGCAGGGCAACCAGGTCGCTGTTGACGTCGCCGCTTTGCACCTTGGCCTGAGCCAGTCGGGACGCAAGGTCCTGTTCGAGCTGGACAGCACGCTTGAGGTCGACCTGCAGCGAAGACGCGATGCGGCGCAGTTCAGCCGCTATGCGCTCGCGCGCGCCGGCAATCTGGGCGTCGAGAGCCTGGAGTTCGGGATGGCGCGGCCCCAGCCGAACCGCGGCACGATCGGCTTCCTGCTTCAGCGTCGCATATTGCGAGCGCAGATCGCTCATGGTGTTGGAGTTGATCTCTTCCGGCAAAGTGCCGGTCAGAATCGAATTGACGTCCACCGAACGCGCCGAGGCTGCGCGCGCATTCAGTTCCAGTGTGCGGGCCCGGGCGACGGAGAGCTGCTCGTTGAGCTTCAGCATCTGATCGTCGCTGATCAGATGGCCCTGCGCGTCGACAAGATCATGCGTGGCCCTGAAATCCTCAACTTTGCGCTCGGCCTCCTCGACGCTCTTGCGCAACCCGTCGAGCTTGGATGTCAGTTCGCTCGTCGCGCGTCCGGCCATGTCCGACTGGTACTTGGCCGTCATCTGCTGGAAGACGCTGGTCGTCGTGTTGGCGATGCGCGCCGATTTCGCGGCATCCTCGGTGGTGGCGCTGACGGCGACGGCAAAGGTCTTGCCTGCACGCTCCACTGACAACCGCTCGGCCAGATTGCCGACAGCCAACGCCTGGCGGCGGACCTCGTCGGCACCGACCGACCCGTCCTGGCGCAACAGAATCGAGCGTATGAGCGACATGACGCCGAGGCCGCCGGAGCCCTGACCATTGAACTCCGGATCGTTGACGAGATTGAGATCCTTGACGACCTGGTCGAGTACGGTCCCCGAGGTGAGCATCTTGATCCGGGTCTCGACGACAGCCAGCGCGGCATCGGGTTGCCCCACCGGCTGGGTGAGATCCCGATCCGAGAGCTTCAGGTCTCCCGGTTCGATGACCAATTCGGCGGTGGCTTCGTATTTCTTGGGCATCGACAGGGCGATGGCAATGCCGAGCCCGGCGCCCAGTATCGTGGTCGCAACGATCAGCAGCTTCGACCTGGCAACGCCGCGAACGACCAGCATCGGATCGATCAGCGGTTTCCATTGCTGGCTGTCCGCACCGCCATCGGAGGACGTATCGGCTCCGTTCGTGGCGCGGGATTCGATTGCATCATGAGCGCGACCCGTCCCTGAAGGTTCTTCCGGCGTCGGCCTTGCGCGCGACATGTCGGGTGGCAAATGGCCAGTGCCGGTTTCCCCCCGCGAACGCCAGGCGTCGTCGGCTTCAAACGGCGGCTCCTCGTCAGGCGGGGTCCGCGCAGCGTCACCGGCGGGCGGCGGGCTCGCCTTCGTCTCGCGCCGGGAACGGGCCAGACGATGTCGCGTGGCGGCATCCTCACGCCACGAGGGGTCCGCGCGGTCCCCTATCGACACAAGCGAAGCGTCGTCCTCGCCACGCACGGCCTGGCCAAGCGCCAGCAAGGAGCGCTCGCGCTTCCAGTCCTCACGGTTTTCCCTGTCGACCATTATCGTGGAGCTTTACTCTTGGCCGCTTGGAAGCGGCGGTCGGCCATTCGTTAAGCCACGCTAAACAGGCATAGGAAACAAAAGGTTAATTTCTGGAAGACGACGGCAGGAATTCACGCCATGGTTGCAAGAACTTTCAACACATCTGAAGGCTTCAAAACGGCACGTTAAACTTTCCGGCCTATGCATTTCCTTGACGTATGACTGAGGCCAGAGACATACCGCAAAGGCGGACCTTCGCGCGGATCGGCACCTTCATGGCCGAACGACGGGGGCTGGTGCGCGACTATTTTTCGGCGATCAGCGGTGCTGGCGGGCGACTGGTGTTTTCACTCGCCTATTTCATCGCGCTCGCCAATACGCTCTCGATCGCCGAATTCGGCATGTTCGCCACCGCCTCGGCGGCCGGTGTCATGCTGTCGCGGATTCTTGCCCTCGGTTTCATTTCGGCGCTCTATCGCACGGCCACCATCCGGCCCAATCTGATCGGCACCTTCACCGCCGGCTTCCTGGTGCTCGGCGCCGCCTCGCTGCCGCTTTTGGCCGCCGCCTCGTTCGGCGTCTACCTGATCTTCTTTGCCGGCACCGTGCCGCTGTCGGTATTCACGGCGATCGTCTTTGCCGAGGCGCTGCTGTGGCGGCCGGTGGAAGTGGCACTGATCGTCAACAACGGGCTGGGTAAATTCGGCCGAGCCGCGGTTCTTGCGATCCTGGCCACCGCATTGCGGGCACTTGGCGCGGTGTTGTTCATGTTTTCCGCACAGCACAGCATCTGGGTTTGGTCTTGGTTCTACATCGGCGCCAACGCAGCCTCGCTGCTTTTGGCTTTCGGCTGGTTTTATCCGCGTCAGCGGCTGCGGCTGCGCATCGAGCTCTATCTGCGGCGGCTCGCCGATTCCATCTATGTGGCCGGCGCGGAGGTGCTGTTCTACCTGCAGATGGAGTTCGACAAGCTGCTGGTGCTGGCGATCGGCGGACCGCATCTGGCCGGCATCTATGCCATCATCATGCGCCTTGTCGACTTGACGGCGATTCCCATCCGCACCTTCTCGATGATGCTCGTGCAGCGCATGATGCGCGCGCCCGAACTCCTCGCACGGCTGGCGGTCAAGAGCGGCATCGAGGGCGGTGTGTTCGCGGTCTCGACGCTGGCGCTGGCGGCGCTTGGCATCGTGCTGCATTTCTTCCCCAACGCGCTCGGCAGGAATGTCTCCGAGGCCGCCCCCCTGGTGGCGCTGGCGATCTGCGTACCTGGACTGCGCAATCTGGTCGAATACCAGGCCGAGCTTCTCTTCGCGCGCGGCCAGACGCTGGTGCGGGCGCTCAACCTCGGCCTGCTCGCCGCCCTCAAGGCACTGCTGCTGACCTATGTTCTGACCACCATTTCCGATACATCGAATCTGGTGGTGTCACTCAACATCGTCTTCCTGCTGCTCTATCTCGCGTCGATGCTGCTGACCTATTCGGCGCTGCGCAGGCCGGCGAAGGCAATCTAGAACAAGTCAGCGATCAAGCCCGATCAGGCGTCGGATGCGGCCGATGTCGGTGCCGATAAAGGACTGCATGCCGATCGCCACCTGCTCCGGCGCCATGCTGGCGACGAAGCGGCGGAACTCGTCGTCCGACAGCGCCTCCCCCGTCCAATGGACACGGCAGAATTCTTCCGAACCGTGGAAGTGGCCGGCTCCGTCCAGCAGATCATCGACATAGCGGCCGTAGATCATGCATTCGGAGAATTTGCGCGCCGAACCGATCACCTCGACCCAGTCGCGGCCATGGACCTTTTCGATTCGGCCGCACATGGCAAGCACCGTGTCACGGCGCCAGGCGATCAGCGTCGAGATATAATCATGGACCGATGTCCGGGACGGGTCGATGCCGAGTGTGGCGCCGGCATTGCGCGACCACACGCGATGATTGTCATGGCCGTCACCGGCGAGCACGCCATCGCGGCGGAACAAGCGCGCCCTGCCATCGCGCCAGAAGGCACCGCAATCGAACGCCTTCAGGAAAGCGACGTCGGAATCGCAGAAGACCAGCACGTCTTCGCTGGCGTGCGCCGATATGGCGATGCGGCGCAGTTGCTGCACATGCCAGCCGCGCAGCGGCTGGGTCTTCATGCTGAGCCAGACGCGGCGGCGAAACAGGCTGAGCGGATCGTCGAAGGCGCGCAGCCAGCCCGGCAGGAGATCCCGCTCATCGACGATCGAGCGGCGGCTGGTCCCCAATTGACGGAAGAGCGCGAGGTCGCGATGTTCGACCAGAATGTAGTGGTGCGCGGCACCCGAGACATGGCGGTCAAGCGTTTCACACAGCAGGCGGCAGCGCTCGAAGTCAGGGGCATAGCTTGCCGTCACAATCGCTGCCGTCGGCATCTTCGGCAACAGGCCCGGGCCGGCCAGCGGATCTGGGACGAAGCGCTTGTTCAACGAAACTCTCCGGGAGCATCTCCGATGGCCTCGGCGCCGCGCGACCATTTCTGCTTGACGACCCGCCACAGGAACAGGGGATTGCCGACCACGTAGCGGCGCCAGAGCCGGCCGGGCTCGATCGCCAGCCTGAAAAGCCACTCCAGCCTCAGGCGGCGCATCCATAGCGGCGCGCGCGGCACCGAGCCGCTCAGGAAATCGAGCAACGCGCCGACAGCGACCGGCAACGTGCAATGGCGTTCGTCGATGTGGCGTTCAATCCACAGCTCCTGGCGCGGCACCCCCATCGCGACGAGCAGCATGTCAGGCCGTAGTTTTGCAATCCGGCCAATGATCTCCGGCTCCTGCGCGGCGGAGAAATAGCCATCGTGAATGACCACGAAGTTGTGCTGCACCGCAAGCGCCGCCAGCTTCACCGACGCCGCCTCGGCGTTGACACGGGTCGCACCGAGCAGCCCCACGGTCAGCGGCCTCTTGGAAGCCTGCAGAAAGGCCGGCACGAAATCGGTGCCGTTGAGATTGTCGGGAAACGGCGCGCCGTAGAGAAGCTTCGCGGCGAGATCGACGCCGATGCCGTCTGGCAGGATGAGGAAATCGTCGAGCGCCTCGGCGAAGACCGGGTCGGTATAGGCGATGTTGGCATTGTGAGCGTTGAGGAAGCTGACCTTGGTGAAGCGCCGCTCGGCGATCAATCGGTTCAGCAGAGCAATTGCATCGTCCCAGCGGATCCCGAGCACCGGGATGCCGAGGATCATTTTCAGACTGTCGAGTCCGAACGCGGCGCGGGCGTGCATGTTCATGCAAACACCTCCTGCCTGACGGCCCCTATCTTTTCGAGACCTACACGAATCGCGACGTCGAGTGCCTTGACCTGCTGGCGATGGAAGGTGCTGCCATCGATATCGTGGATATTGGCCGCGGCAGCCTGCAGGGCTTGGGCGAAGCTGGCCGGATCGTCGGTGACCACGCAATTGGCAGGCCGGTGGTCGATGCCGCGCAATGAGCGGCTGGTGGCGACCGAGGGCAGGCCAAGCTCGAAGGTCTCGATGGTCTTCAACTGCACGCCGCTGCCTGCGGTGCTGATCAGCGGGATGACGGCCGCGCCACAGACGAAAGCCTGGGCATCCGGAACGCGGCCGACAAATTGGACGCCCGGATGCGTCGAGGTGACGCCGGAAGGCATGTGGCCCGCGATGCGGATTCGGAAACCAGGCGGCAGATGCGGCACCACCTTGCCCAGGAACCAGTCGAGGCCGATGCGGTTCGGCTGCCAGGTCCAGGTGCCGATCAGGGCCGCGTCGCAGTCGATCGGGCGCCGGCCTTTCCGGGCTGGCGCCGTGGCGCCGGTTACCAGCGGCAGCACCGCCGAGCGATCATCCGAGGCGACACCGAGTGCCACGCGATCCTCCTCGGCCAGCGCGAAGACAAAGCGCGCGCCGCGGCAGAGGCGCTCTTCGACCAGCTTGAGCAGCCTCGCCTCGCGCCGGAACAGCAGGCGCTGGAAAATGCCACCGACGGCAGCGGCGTTCTCCCGCGCCGAGAGATGCTCGACATTGTGCGCGACGAAGATCGAAGGCCGGTCTTCGAACAGCCTTTCGAAAGCGCCGGCGAACTGCACCGAATTCAGCACATAGCCATCGAACGGACCGGCTCGTTCGATAGCGGCCTGAACATCGTGGTCGGACACCGCACGCAACTTGACCGACGCGAAGGTGAGGCCCGAAACCATCGCCTTGCAGACCCAGGCGAGCTTCTGCAGCGGCGAAGCACTTTCGGTGCGCACGTCGATCGCACCAAGCACCACCGTATTTTCGGGATCTACCGCGGCTTTCCCGGGCCAGGTGAAGCCGATGACCGTCACGCGCGCGCCGGCGCGCCGCAAGGCGGCGATGATCGCGGCATTGGCGATCTCGTAACCCGAGGCGAGAGCACCGTCGGGCACGATCGATGTGGCGAACAGCAGATGCATCTCACTATCCTGTGGTGTAGCCGGTAGCAAAGCGCGGTGAACCCTTGATTAAACGAGCACGATCGACGCCCCAAAGCCCATGCGCGGCGGGCTTCTCCGTGCAAGGTGATTAACGAAACCTTATCATCGTGGTGCTATCAGAACGCGACTCACGGCGCGGCTGGATACGGATGATCCCTTTGCCATTGGACAGTTCGGTATCGATCGCGGGACGGTCTCCCAGGCTCAAGGTGGAGGCGGTCGAAGCGATCGTCACCTTGCCGACCTTCAAGCGACCCGAACAGGTGCTGGAGACGCTTGCATCGCTGCGCCAGCAGCAAACCGGCAGGTGCTTTGCCGTCATCGTCATGGAAAACGAGGCGGGGGCACGTGAAGGCGCCAAAGCGGTGCTGCCGCTGTTCGAGCGCGGCGAGATACCAGGCATGGTCGTCATCGCGCATGAACGCGGCAATTGCAGTGCCTATAATGCCGGCTGGCAGACGGCGATTCTGCATTTCCCGAACTTCAGGCACCTGCTGGTCATCGACGACGACGAGATCGCCGATGCGCAATGGCTGGAGCGGATGTGCCGCGCGGCAGAAACGCTCGGCGCCGATATCGTCGGCGGCCCGCAGGTGCCCGTCTTTGCCGATCCCACCCATGCGACATGGGCCGAGCATCCTGTTTTCGCGCCCCCCTACCGGGAGACGGGACGGGTGCCCGCGCTCTATTCGTCCGGCAATCTTCTGGTCGGGCGCCACGTGTTGACCGCGATGGGGCCGCCCTTCCTCGATCTCAGATTCAATTTCATGGGCGGCGGCGACGCCGATTTTCTCAGCCGGTCGGCACAACGGGGCTTCGTGTTGGGCTGGTGTGCAGAAGCCAAGGTGCGTGAGACCGTTCCGGCCCGGCGCCTCGAGACCGACTGGATCCGTGCCCGCAGCCTGCGCAACGGTGTCATCTCGACGCTGGTGGAAAAGAAGAAGCGCGCCGGCACCCCCTTCGCCGGTGCCAAGGTGTTCGCCAAGAGCCTGGCCTTGCTTGCCGCCTCGCCGCTTCGCGGCGTGATTCGGCTGGCGCGCACGGGATCGCCGGCGATCGCCATCTATCCCGTCCATGTGGCGCTCGGCCGTGTGCTGGCCGAATTCGGATATGCCAATGAGCAATACCGCCAGCCTGAGAAAAACTGAGCGCGCCCCGCTCAGCGCCGCGTTCACGCGCGGGGGCGTGGCGACCGCGATCGCCGCCCTGCTGTTCACCGTCATCATGGTGTCCTTCCGCCCGTTCCAGCCGGCCGGCGCCGAACTCTCCGGCGAAGGCGGCGACATCGTCAATCAGCTCGGCTTCGGTTCGCTCGGCGCGGTTTCGATCTTCTCGCTGATGGCCTTCGCCGATCCGCGTGTCGTGCGCTCGCTGCTCAGCCCTTCCTGGATACTGATGCTGGGCTTCTTCTTCCTGTCGGTGGTGCTGGCAACCGACCCGCCGTCGGCGATGCGCGCGGCGTCCTTCACCATGATCGGCATCCTGACGATGGCAACGATCCTGGCGCTGCCGCGCGACGCCGAGTCTTTCTCGAGGGTCATCATCTTCACCGCCGTCGTTGTGATGGGGCTGTCCTATCTCGGCCTCATCGTCTTTCCGCACGAGGCGATGCACACGGCCGACTCGCAGGAGCCCGAACATGCCGGCCTGTGGCGCGGCGTGTTCACCCACAAGAACATCGCCGGACCAATCATGGCCTGCTTCAGTTTCGCCGGCCTTTATCTCTATCGGCGCGGGCAACGCTGGTGGGGCGCGGGTATCTTCTGCGCGGCGATGATCTTCATGCTGCACACCGGCTCCAAGACCACCGCCGGGCTGGTGCCGTTCTCGATCCTGATCGTGATGTTTCCGAGCCTGATGGGCATGCGGCTCGGTACGCCGATCCTGTTTACGCTGGCGATCATCGCCACGGCGGTCGGCACGCTGGGCATCGTCTTCCTGACGCCGGTGAAGCACCTGGCGGCGATCTACTTCCCCGATCTGACCTATACCGGCCGCACGACGCTGTGGGAGTTCGCCGGCTCGATGCTGGCGAAGAAGCCGTGGACCGGCTACGGCTATGAGAGCTTCTGGGGCACGCCGCTGCTGCTCAACCAGGATCAGCCCTTCGATCGCCCGTGGGACATCAGGACCATCGTGCACGGTCATGACGGCTATCTCGACATCGCCGTGCTGATGGGCATCCCTGCTCTTTGCGTGGCGGTCTACACTTTCCTCATCGCACCGTTGCGCGACTACATGCGCATTCCGCTGCGCAAGGAGAACATCTATCTCGGTGATTTCTTCATGATGGTGGTGCTGTTCACCGCACTCAACGCATTCCTCGAGAGCTTCTTCTTCCATCGTGGCGATCCGGTCTGGCTGTTCTTCGTGCTTGGCGTGCTGGGCCTCAGGCAAGTGTCGCTGCGGCCGATCGCGGTGCGCATGCCCGTCCAGCGCTCCTGAGAGGGCTTTCCCACCGACCCGCGAGCGTCTATGTCATGGCCTTTCTCCTCGGAGGGCTCTCGATGACGATCAGGCTTGTTCTCGCCGGCTGCGGCAATATGGGTTACGCCATGCTCGCCGGCTGGCTGAAGTCCGGCAAGCTTGCACCGTCGACCGTTTTCGTGGTCGAGCCCAATGCCGATTTGCGCAATCGGGCCGCCGCGCTCGGCTGCGGCACGGCGGCGGAAGCCGGTGCCATTCCGGCGGATGCCGTACCTGAACTCGTCGTCATCGCCGTGAAGCCGCAGGTGATCCGTGACGTCACCGCCGCCTACAAGCGCTTCGGCGACGGCCGCACTACTTTCGTCAGCATTGCCGCCGGCACGCCCTCCGCCACCTTCGAGGAAATCCTCGGCAACCGCGCGCCTATCGTGCGCTGCATGCCCAACACGCCCGCGGCGATCGGCAAGGGCATGATGGTGGTGTTTTCCAATCCCCTGGTTTCCGACGACGCCAAGCGCTTCGTCGCCGACCTCTTGTCGGCCAGCGGCGAAGTGGCCACCATCGATGACGAGAGCCTGATGGATGCGGTGACCGCCGTGTCCGGATCGGGTCCGGCCTACATCTTCCATTTCATCGAGGCGCTGACCGTGGCTGCCGAAAAGGCCGGCTTGCCAACGGCAACCGCCAGGCTGCTCGCCATGCAGACCGTCTACGGCGCCGCATCGCTCGCCGCCGAAAGCCGCGAGGACCCAGGTGTGCTGCGTCAGCAGGTGACCAGCCCCAACGGCACGACGGCAGCCGCGCTTGGCGTGCTGATGGGTGAAGACCGGCTGACCAACCTGCTCACGCAAGCAGTGGAAGCGGCGCGGCTAAGGTCGATCGAACTAGGGAAGTAGAGCGGACATCTCGCTAGGCGAGATCCGTGTGCGAAAAGTCGTTGCCTTTGTAGAGCAACGCGGAGCCGTGGCTCTTTGCGCAAGCGTAGGACAGGCAATCGGCAAGATTGAGCTGCGCGGGATGCCCACGTCCCTTTCCATAATCCGAAAACGCCTGGATCGCCAGTTTGGCATCGCCGGCGTCGATCGGCACAATTTCGATTTCGGCCTCGCTCAGCAGCGCCTCTATCGCCATTTCCGCGACCACCGGTTCGACAGCAAGCATCGTAGAAAGCCGCATCGACGCTTCGAGCACAACCAGCGCGGACGTAATCTTGTGAGGTGCAGCCGCCATCCGATCGCTCCACTCGCCGGCATCCCCTTCTCCCGAAAGAATTGCGACGATTACGGAGGTGTCAACGAACATCAGGGATGTCCCCACATGTCGTCGATTTCATCCTTGCTCACAGGTCGGCCGCCGGGGCCGGCCTTGGCTTTAAGTTCATCCGCGATGGCAGCCAGCCGCTTCGCCAGGGGGATGTGTCCGCTTTCCCGTTTCAATTCAGACTCAAGCGCTTCGATAACCGCTTCGGTCATCGAAATCTTGCGTTTGGCGGCCAACCGCTGTGCCAGTTCGCGTGCACGCGGGTCTCTGATCTGGAGGTTCATTGGTCGATCCTCAGCGACATTGCCATTACAATATAGTGCATTTGTCATGACCGCGCCACGAGCACTATTTTCCGTACAGCATCTCATCCTGTAGCCGGCGCAGCGCGAACAGCCTGGTCGTCTGGTCGGGCGCCGCATTGTCGGCGGTCAGCAACTCGCCTTTCCTGACCAGTTTCAGCACCTTGCCACCCTCGAGCAGGCCGACCGGGACGGCGCGCCGGGTGCGAGCCTCTTCGACAGTCATCGTCCAGGAACGGTAGCAGGTTTCGCCGATCGCATCGAAGGTCTCGCCGGCGGCGAGATCCCGCTTGGCGACGGCGCAGACCTCAGCGACCGGCTTCGGCAGCGGCACCATGTCGGGCTTGCCGAACAGCACGATGCGGGCCGCTGTCAGCGGCACTTCCAGCGACGTCAGATGGTAGGGCCGGAACAGGCTGTAATAAGGGCCGTGGCCGATATGCAGGTCGTCCATGCGCTCGATGATGCGCGGATGCGTCGCCTCGACGATGACGAAGACACCAGGCGCCACACCCTTGCCGACGGTGTAGTCGACGACGCCCTTCTTCAGCAGGAGGCCACCATCCTCGCGCGGGATCAGCACCTTGACGAGGTCGTCGCGGTCGGCCTTGGGACCATGCATGCCCGGCACGTCGGGCACCAGCCCGGTGGCGTTGGCGATGGCGCACATCTCGACCATGGTCTTGGAGCCGTCGACGAACTCGACTAGCATCCGCGGGTTCATGTTGCGGCGGATCGCTTCGTCGCGATAGTCGTCGGGCACGGCATCATGGTTGAGCGGATTGTTCTTGCCCTTGCCGGCCGAGACGATGGTCAGGCCGAGTGCGGACGCGAACTCGATCAGCTCCATGCAGCTCGACGGCTCATCGCCGGCGCCGACCGAATAGACGACGCCAAGCCGGTCGGCCTGCTGTTTGAGATAGCACCCGATGGTGACGTCGGCCTCGACATTCATCATCACCAGATGCTTGCCGTGCTCCATCGCCATCAGATCGAAGTCGGCGGCGACGCCAGGTTTTCCCGTGGCGTCGATGACGACGTCGATCCGTGGATTGGTGACCAGCATCTCATTGGAGGTGATGGCGATCCTCCCGCCCTCGATGGCACCGGTGACTTTCGACGCGGTGTCGGCTTCGACCGCCATCGCCTCGTCGCCATAGGCGATGCGGATGGCGTCACGCGCGGTGTGCGGACGACGGGTCGAGACGGCGCAGACCGCGATGCCCGGCATCAGCATACCTTGCGTGACGAGGTCGGTGCCCATTTCGCCGGAGCCGATGACACCGACGCGCACCGGGCGGCCCTCGGCGGCGCGTCTGGCGAGATCGCGGGCAAGTCCCGTCAAGGCGACATTGGTCATGCAGGGGATGTCCACAGATTCTTGATTTGGGGCTGGATTAGCAGGGACGGTTCCCCTGTGCCAACGAAACCGGCCGCGACCGGCGATTTCCAACGGAATCGCCAGGAAGAAAGCGCGTTCGCCGCAAATTATTGGCCCAAAGGGTTGCCAATTGACATTGTCGTGACGGCTTCAGACCACCCTGACGTAGCTCGTCATGCCTGATTTCTGGTGCTCGATGATGTGGCAGTGCAGTAGCCAGTCGCCGGGATTGTCGGCGACGAAGCCCAGGCTCACCTTTTCATTGGGTTGGATGAGATAAGTGTCCGAAATCAGCGGCTGCACCGGACGCGTCGAGGACGACAGCACCTTGAAGCTCATGCCGTGCAAATGCATCGGATGCGATTGCGGCGTTAGGTTCTCCATGTCGATGATGTAGCTCTTGCCGAGCTTCAATTCGGCCAAAGGCGCTGTCGGATCGGGCGTATCGCCCGGCCATGGCACTTTGTTGATCGCCCAGAAACTGTAGCCGAGCGAGCCGCAGATGCTGTCGCTCGGGACGTTCTCCGCCGTGGCGCTCAGCGCCAGCGAAATATGCTGGGCGGCGGTGAGATCGACCTCGGCCACCGGATTGGCCTCCAGCGGTGCAAGATCGCGACTATCCCGCTCGAGCGAGTTGCCCGTCGCGCGCAGCGTCGCGAGCACCTTGGGCTTGGTGCCCCTGACGTCCCGCAGGCTGACGATCGCGCCCTCTTCATCGGGCATGCGGATGACGAGTTCCATGCGTTGCCCCGGCCCCAGCAATAGGGCATCGGGTGCAAAACGATGCGGCACCGGGTTGCCGTCCAGCGCGATGACATCAGCTTCGGCGCCGTCGACGCGAAAGGCGTAGATTCGGGTGACATCGGTGATTGCAACGCGCAGCCGCACCAGCCCGCCGGCCGGCGCGTCATATTGCGGCTGATCGAGCCAGTTCGCGGTGCGCACCGTGCCGTAGGTGCCGGTCCTGGCGGCATCGCGCGGCCGGAACTGGTCGATGAACTGAGCGTCGTCGCCAAGGCGCCAGTCGCGCAGATTGAGGACAAATTCGGCGTCGAATTTCGGATCGTTCGGGTTTTCGACCACGATCACGCCGGTCAGGCCGTGCCCCATCTGCTCCAGCGTGTTGCAATGCGGGTGGTACCAGAAGGTGCCCGCGTCGGGCGGCGTGAAGGCATAGTCGAAATGGTCACCGGTGTAGACATAGGGCTGCACCAGGAAGGGCACGCCATCCATCTTGTTCGGCAGGCGAATGCCATGCCAGTGGATGGTCGTCGGATCATCGATGGCGTTGACGAGGCGCGCGGCGAAGGGCTCACCCTTTTTCATCCTGATGACCGGAGGCATTCCGGCGTTGCCGTAGGTCAGCACATCCCTGGTCTGGCCGAGATCCATGAGCTTCGCCCGGATTTTCGCCGTCTGCAGAACCACCGGCTCAGGCGTGGCCGCGGCCCAGCCGCCAAGCCTGCTCATCGCGGCAAGCCCAACCCCGCTCGCGCCGGCGCTGGCGGCGGTTTTCAAAAGCCTGCGGCGTGTGATCATGTTGCGCTCCAACGGAAAAGCTGACTGCCATTCGCATCTTTTACCGTCAATAGCCGGACTGGCATCCGTTTGCCAACGACACCGGTCAGGGCGTCGGCTTCTCGCGTGCCAGTGAACGGATGCCTTCGAGCTTTATTTGAAGCTGGCGATGGGCAGGAATTTCACCGCGGAGCCGGTGAAGCGGCGGTGATCGGACGCCTGTCGCCGTGGCTGGAATCCATCGAGATAGACCTGCTCCGGCGCCGTGCGGATGAAATTGGCGGCAATGATGGTTGCCGCTTTCGACCCGGCTCCGCCGGTGATGCGGCGACCCGTCTCGAGCGGCACGATGACGGCGCTGGCTTCGGGATCGAGACGCCGCTGGACACGGTCGGCCTTGGGGCTGGTCCTGACACGATCTTCGGGCTTCGATGCGGGGAGTGCAACCCGCTGGCCGGCCAGCGGATCGAGACCATCGTCGGCGTGACGCATGGCCAGCAAGGCACCGATTGCATCGGCGGGTTTGGCCGCCTCCGGCCGACGCGCCGGCCCCGTCTGGTCTTCCGGCCGCCATGTCGGGACCGGGATGTTTAGCGCTACTATGTCCGGACCAGCAATCGGGGGAGCGGCACCGGCCTTGCTCAAGGGAATCTCGGTGTTGGTTGCCGCCGGCAGTTCGGCCTGCGTCATAGACCCGGCGCGCGGCGCGAAGGCCGGCAACGGCACTGCGCTGGGCGCCATCGCCATGACGATCGCTTCAGACGTCTTGCCGCCCTGTCCAGCCGGCGATTCCTCGGCCTGATCGACGGAAGCGATCTGGATATCCGTGCGTCGGGCTGCCTCCGGCGCCACGATGGCGATGCCCTGTCCGGCCTGTTTGAGTTCAACTGGCTTGGCCGGCTTGCGTGGCGCAGGCACGGCTTGCGCGGCATCATCCGCTTCGTCCGCGCCGCGCCCACCCAACAGCGACGCCAGCAGGCCGCGAGCCGGCTTGGGCTGGCCGCCGACGGCGCTTGCAAGTTCGATGTTGGGCGTGCCGGCGGCCTTGCGGGATTTGTAGGCGGCAAACGCCTGCTCGTAGCCAGGCAGCGGCTTGCCGTCGCTCGGCACATGCAGCGTATTGCCGTCCGGGAAGACCCTGGCCAGTTCCTGGCGGCTGATGCCCGGCCAATGCCGCACATTGCCGACATCCATGTGGATGAAGGGCGAACCGGAGGTCGGGTAATAGCCGACGCCGCCGCCCTGCATCTTGAGGCCGATGTCGCGCAGCTTCTTCAGCGGCACATCCGGCAGGAAGAAGTCCATGGCGCGGCCGACCATGTGCTGGCTTTCCCGGGCCACTCCTTTCGAGCGGCCGCGCAGCATCGCGTTGGTTGCCGGCGAGCGATAGGCGCTGACCACGTGGATATAGGCTGTCGAGCCGCTGGCGCGGTAAGCCTGCCAGACAAGGTCGAGCAGGCGCGGATCCATCCTGGTTGGCTCGTTGCGGCGCCAGTCGCGCAGCATGAAATTGATCTTCTTCAACCCCGTCTGATCGTAGCGCCCGTTGCGCTTGAAGACGATCTCGGCCTTCTCGCCGGTATGGAGATGCTGAATTCGCAGAGCGCGCGTTTCGGCGAACGCATCGGTGATGCACATGCAGAAGAAAGCGACCACGAAGGCCGGCAACCGGGTCCACCAGCGGAAACCGCCGGGCGCGCTCTGTTGGCTTTCAATCACACTCATGCCTTGCACATCGTTCCTGTTTCGGGCGATTCAACGTCCTCGCCGGATGCGGAGCCTTCTTTTCAGCACTCTCCTTCGCGCCGGCTTGACAAGGCGCACAGTCAGCCATCCCACAACACGTCATGTCGAAGAACAGCATCTTGGTTAACGAATCGTGTCATGCGGGGAACGCGTTTCGGCTGGAGATTGCCGAACGCCCGCCTTTGGGCGAAGCCACGTTGTCTTTCGGCTGAACGCGCCAACGGCAGATGCTATCGGACTGTTGCTGACACCGAGACGACTCCGCTAACGTTGAAGTAGGTCAGCCTCGTAGCAGATTTGTCCGCCTTTGCCTCTGGCACAGCTTGCGTTAGCATAGGTACAGATTAGCTATGCCTGACGAATCGAATTTCGCTGAGAACTGGGCCGAGCACCTGCTGTGGTCTTCGCTGTTGCTTATCGTGCTGACACGCGGCGCCGGCGCCTTCTCGTTAGACTGCATTGCCGACCGGATTCTCGGCCGGGGCAAGTAACAACCCCAACGATGCGCGGATATTTCTAGCACTTCGAGGGACAGTAGCGGGGAACGCAATCGCTACTGGAAGCCGGCTTTCGAGCAGCGCCATTTTGAACGCTGGTCCTCTCCTGTCCCATTTCAGCACTAAGGTGCTGGTATCGTTCTTGCACATGACACATTGCCGGTTGATCCCGGCCCTGGTCGCATAATCCGATCAGGTTGTAGGCTCGCCGGGCCAGATGGCGGGGTCTCCGCCCGGCGAGTTCTACCCATATCAGCCGTGCCATTGACAGCGGCTGCTGCCCGACAGGCTGTCGAGGTGTGTTCGACTGACCGTCGGCCTGACCGGCTTGGGCCCTTGTTGAGGCAAGCCGGCGTGTCGAAGCGGCTGGATGCCGGGATCGTCAAAGTGCTGTTTTGCCAGCCGCGCCGCGACGCTGGGACCTTGACCGCAAGATAGCGTTTCACCAGCCATCCGCAGACATCAGATCAGCGGGGTGAACGGGCGGCCCAGCGGCGTGGGTGCTAGGGGGACTGGCAGCGTCAGGCCGCTGGGCCTAACCGGCGGGGCTTTGAGGAGCGGGCGGCACGCCGGCTGATTTAGAAATATATGGTCCAGCTAATATAATGGGAACACATCAATACGAACGAAGGAACCGGTAAAAGGTGGAGCATAGGCCGGTGGCGAAGTGTGTCACGAGCGTGTTCGAGAACGGGCGTTCTGCAAAGCCGATGTGCCTTGGATTGGGTCAATATGTCTGGCTCCGCTGACATCTCCGCACAGCAGGTCAACTCGGCACGTTACATTGCGCGTTGATCTCCCGGGCTCCGTGCCCCGACGAACCGGTCGCCATCAGCGCTGCAGCTATCACGGGGCTCGTCGCAATCTGGTCGACGATCCTGCTATTAATAGCGGCCGTCCCGAAAAAGCAGGTATCGATTGCGTCCGGCCGCGAGATTCATGCCCTCTTGTTACGACTTTTGGGTCGTGTCCCATCAAGTGGTGTAGCTGGCGGTTACGAAGCCGCTCGCGAGCGCGCCGTTAGTAGCGCTGTAGCGAG